>JBCBHL010000108.1:0-19692 GCA_038525605.1 Bacteroidota bacterium | reverse complement strand
AACCTGCTGCGAACTTCCGGCCATCCGTTCCTCCAAAACATAGGCTGCATAATTGTCATAGCCCAGCATATTAGCCATCTCTGCTCGGATAGACACAATTTTCCTGACTATTTCTTTATTGTCTTTTTCATCTCCCTTATTCGCTCTGCCCGTGTATGCCTTGTAGAGTGTTTCCCGCAACTTCCGGTTATCGGCATTTTCCATAAAAGGAATATAACTTGGTGCCTGCAAAGTAAAAATCCACTTTTCGCCAGCACCTTTTTGTTCGGCAAGTTGCCTGGCCTGACCGATCGCTAATTCAGGAATCCCGGATAAGTCAGCTGCATCGTCAATGACCATTTCATACTCATTGGTTTCTGCCAGTACATTTTCTCCAAACTGGAGTTTCAGCTTGGATACTTCCATACTCATTGTCTGATATCTTTGCTTTTCTTCGTCAGACAGGTTAGCTCCGTTTCGTACAAATGCCTTGTAAGTGTTTTCCAATAATATAGTCTGCTCACCGCTGAGCGACAGATTATCTTTTTGCTCAAAAACCTGTTTGACTCTGGAAAAAAGTTCAGCATTTTGATAAATCTGATTACTGTACTTAGACAATTTGGGAGAAGCTTCTTTTACGATCTCCTGCAACTCATCAGACGTCTCTGCAGAGTTTAAATTGAAAAGGATGGAATTAATAGTACCCAGCTTTTCACCACAAAATTCCAGTGCCTCAATCGTATTTGTGTAATCCGGAGCTGCTTTGTTTGTGGCAATTACATTGATTTCTTCTTCCGCCTTTTTGATAGAGATATCTATGGCAGGCATAAAATGAGATGCTTTTACCTGATCAAAAGGTGGCGTGGCAAAGGGTGTATCGAATTGTGCTAAGAGCGGGTTATTTTCCTGAGACATATTTAATATATTAATTCTATTTTGATGTTATCTAATTACTAATTGAAAATGTAATATCTAATCAGTAAATGGGGGCAGTTTACAGGTACTGTTCTATTACTTCCAATCAACTTGTAAAACTACATGTATTACCTGAAAGTAACGATATTCAAAACGCGTAATACAGTTGAAATTATCATTAATCAAACAGCTTTAAGGTGTAAAAAGTTTTTGCCGATGAGTTGTGGATTTCAAACCAGATACAAAAATTAAACACATAGCGGTGTCACTTTTTTGAAGATAGGTTATTACTGCTACTTTTGTAAGATAACAGTAAGCCAATGAAATTTTTATTTACAGTTCTCCTTTCAATCACCACCCTGGTTACTTTTGGTAGGCAAAAAGATTCGACTGATTACAATTTATCATCCCCATATTTTACTATCTACACATTCCTCGAAAATCTCCAGGAGGATAATTACAATCCTGAAATCAGTGCCAGCGCATTCCGCGGAGAATCTAAAGAAGAGTCGGCAAAGATTGCTATCCAATTAAAGCAGATTCTTGATGGAGAAGGAATCTACATCAATATGGATGATTTACCTAGGGAAAAAAACTACTATGATTCTACCACGAGAAAAAGCCGATATCAACTTACTGACAGGTATCCGGGAATTTTTGTGGAGCGAAAAAATGGTTTATGGGTTTTCCCGAAGGCTTCACTCATGCAAATAGAAAAGACCCACAATGAAGTGTTTGGCTTTGGGATGAGCTATCTGCTGGAATGGCTCCCAAAACTGGGAACCAGAAAAATTGCAGGACTCAGTATGTGGCAGCTTGTGGCCCTGCTGGGCATGATATTTATTTCATTTGTCCTGCACAAGATTTTAAGTTTCATCTTTCAAAAGATCATCATTGGTTATTTGAGGAGGAGTAAGTTCAGTGAACTTGCTGATAAGTATGTAAGTCCGGTAGCCGAGCCAATCAGTATTTTCCTGATTGTTAGCTTGCTGCTGATATTTGTGCCGGTATTACAACTTCCAATTGCCATTTCAAAATACGTTGTTCTGGTCTTACGCGTCACCGTGCCAATATTATTGACATTAGTTTGCTACAGACTGGTAGATTTGGTTTCTTTTTACTTCAGAAAGCTGGCAGAAAAAACAAAAAGCTCGCTGGATGATCAACTGGTACCGTTGATCAGCAAAGCACTCAGAGTCTTCATTGTCATCATAGGAATTTTCTTTGTACTGCTGAAGTTAAATGTTGATATCATTCCGTTGTTAACGGGGCTTTCCATTGGAGGTCTTGCTTTTGCTCTGGCTGCTCAGGACACTATCAAAAACTTCTTTGGCTCCCTGATGATTTTCATCGATAAGCCATTTCAGATCGGCGACTGGATTACTTCGGGTGAAATAGATGGCACGGTAGAAGAAGTCGGGTTCCGGTCTACAAGAGTAAGAACTTTCCGCAACTCAGTAGTTTATGTACCTAATGGAAATCTTGCAGACAGCACCATTGACAATCACGGTCTAAGGCGTTACAGAAGGTTTTACACGCAGATAGCATTGACATATGATACACCTACGGATCTGATAGAAGTATTCGTTCAGGGATTGAGAAAGTTGGTTGATAATCACCCGGACACCAGAAAAGACAGCTATGAAATCTATTTAAATGGCATGGCTGATTCGTCATTGAATGTCATGTTTTACATCTTTTTTGAAGTGCCCACCTGGTCGGAAGAGCTCAGAGCAAGACATGAAATGCTCAAGCTAATCATAGATCTGGCCCAGGAACTGGGTGTCAACTTTGCCTTCCCAACTCAAACACTGCATATGGAAACTTTTCCAGGACAGGACGGGCTTTCTCCAACGTACGGAATGAACAAAAGTGAGATGGAATCCAAAATGAATAACTTCGTTGAAGGGCAAAACAAGAGTAACTAATTGTTGCGCTGATTAGCGTTGCAGATAAATCAAAAGCATTAATACCAGAAAAAAGACAATCATATGAAATTCGGCACCAAAGCGATCCATGCGGGCGTACAGCCTGACCCATCCACAGGGGCTATTATGACACCCGTATATCAAACCTCCACTTATGTTCAGCCCTCCCCTGGTAAGCACAAAGGATATGAATATGCGAGATCCAAAAACCCCACACGGGAAGCGTTGCAACAAAGTCTGGCAGCATTGGAAAATGCCAGTTTCGGGCTCGCTTTCGGTTCAGGAATGGCTGCTATTGATGCCATCGCCAAACTACTGCGTCCCGGTGACGAGGTGGTGAGCACAAATGATCTCTATGGTGGCAGTTACCGGATTTTCACCCGTGTATTTGCCAACTATGGCATTAGGTTTCATTTCGTGGACATGGGCTCAATGACAGAGGTCAGAAAAGCGATCAATGAAAATACCAGGTTGATCTGGTCGGAAACCCCCACCAACCCAATGATGAATGTGCTGGACATAGAAGCATTGTCGAAAGTAGCCAAAGACCACAATGTCATACTGGCTGTAGACAATACTTTTGCAACACCCTATTTACAAAACCCACTGGATCTGGGAGCAGATATTGTCATGCATTCTGTTACCAAGTATCTGGCAGGACATTCTGATGTGGTCATGGGTGCCTTGATGCTCAATGATAAAAAGCTCTTTGAAGAACTTGCTTTTATACAAAATGCCACGGGCGCCATTCCGGGCCCACAGGATTGCTTCCTGGTGCTAAGGGGGATTAAAACATTGCATTTAAGAATGCAAAGACATTGCGAAAATGGAAAAGCAATCGCCCATTTTCTCAAAAATCATCCAAAAGTTGAAAATGTATTCTGGCCGGGTTTTGAAGGATCAGAGCAATATAAAATCGCCAGCAAACAAATGCGTGACTTTGGGGGCATGTTATCCTTTATATTAAAAGAAGATAGTGTGGAGGATGCCTATCGGGTGTTAGAAAATCTGAAATACTTCTCGCTGGCAGAATCGTTGGGTGGTGTGGAATCACTTGCCGGACATCCTGCTACCATGACCCATGCTGCTATTCCGAAGGAAGAAAGACTAAAGATCGGATTGAAGGACTCACTGATTCGCCTAAGCGTAGGCATAGAAGATGTCGAAGACTTAATAGAAGACCTGGCGCAGGCAATTGGTTAAAGATTAATTGATCTTAGGAGCTAATCAAAGACGTTTCTCAGGAAAACAGTAGGCATTCCCGAACCTTTCGAATATCTACTCTATCAAAGTATTTGGTAATATCACCAAAACCATCGATTGACTGCCTGATCAATGAAAGTTTCACTTCGCCTTCACTTAGCAGATATTCTTCTTCTATAGCAGCTTTGTCAATGCCTAAAATCATTAAGATCGCAGCTGTGAGAATACCTGTGCGGTCCTTTCCTGAAAGACAGTGGATCAGAAATGGAAACCTGAAATCATCGGATTCAAAAACCCTTAGGATCTGATTGAGCCAGACACGCACCGCTTTCTGTGTCGTATCATATTTTTCAATTTTATTGGACATAGGAAAATGATAGTACTCAGCATCAAACTGCTCATAATCGGGACCATTTCTCAGGCTGATCACTGACTTTACACATTCGATTTCTTCATGCTTTTTGACATAGTCGACAGATCCTCCCCTGTAAAACCTACCTTCAAGCAATACCTGTTCATTGAGAATTAAATTGATGTAAGCACCAAAATCTCTGAAATTCACACATCCATCTGTGTAGTCAAGTCCCATATCGCAAATGTAATCGATATGGTAATATTAGAATTGACCATAGCTTCAACCAATTCAACTGGCACAGTCAAGAATTATTCCGCCCCGGGGAAACCGGTCTGAGATTAATTCAATAAAAAAACCGGACTTCTCAGCCCGGCTTTATTTCTATCCTTCAAAATCGTCATCACCTCCGCCTCTTCGGCCACCGCGTTCAGGCCTTTTCTTTTGATTGATTCTGTATATAAACGACATGTTAAACTGTCTTTCTCTCCACTGGAACTCACTATCGGAGGTAAAAAATGGTGTCTGTGTAAACGACATTCGCTTACGGGAGTTGAATACGTCTCTCGCATTGATTGCAATAGTTGCCTTATCGTTTAATACATCCTTACTAAAAGCAAGGTCTAAAGAGATGATACTTTTTGTCCTGGTTTGTGCATTTTCTCTGGGTCCGCGATAGAACACGTTTGTTTGCCAGTCAACTTTACCAGGAAGGGTGATTTTGGAACTAAACCGCGAAAACCAGCTAGTATTTCTAGCACCAAAATCCACTTCATTGAAAACACCTTCTGTATCAAACTGGAAAAAGTTAACACTACCACTCAGTCTGATCCATTTCGCAGGATTATAGATCATTCCCATCTCAGCCCCTATTCTTTCGTTGGTCGATAAATTGATCGGAATAGTACGTAATAGCACTATACCATCAGAAGTTACCTGTCCGGTTTGCTCCTGAATCCTTTCGAAGGAATTGGATTCTACCTGATAGTAGATAGAAGAAGTAAGCGTGAGTTTATCCCAGCTTTTGAGGTAACCTATATCAACCGCATTGGCGAATGCAGGGTCCAAATCCGGATTTCCCTGGAAGATATTTGTTCTACTGGATCGCGAGGGAAAAGGATTGATAAACCAGCTTCTGGGTCGGTTGATTCGTCTATTGTAACCGACAGTGATATTTTCTGACTCATTGATTTCATAAGTGAGGTTTAGCGTGGGAAAAAGACCCAGGTAGTTTTTATCGAAATTTAAATCTACCTCATTGCCAAGAACATCCCGAAGTGATTCAATGTCAACACCTGTGACGTCACCTCTCAATATTGTATTTTCCAATCTAAGCCCAGCCAGATATGATACTTTTCCATGTTTGTTTCCATACTGCGTGTAAACAGCCTGAATAATCTGGTCAAAAACGAACCGGTTCGTCAATCCCAGGTTTTCCACAAACTCTCCTGTTTCAGTATTCAACTCTTCCAGAGCAAAATAAGTGTCTGTTTGTTCCCAGTTACCGCGATAACCAGCTTCAAACTGCGCATTTCCCATTGGCAATACATAATCTACCTGTGCCAAAAACTCATTTTGCAGTTCTACTTCATTGATATTTTCACGGGCTATCACCTCCCTGTTTGGGAATATGTTTTCTTCGAAAATCGTCGTAGGGGCAATTTCCTCATCATAAGAATATTGCAGGTCAGCAGTAAGCTTCTGCCCCTCGTCATCAAGATCATTGTTATAACTCAGTGACAACTGGTAGCTCGCCTCTTCTTCTCCTTCATTTTCTGTTCGTACCGTTCTACTATCCACTTCATTGGAGATGAACCGTGTCGTATTATTGGCAGTAATGTCTTTACCGTCGTTAATTCTTCCGAAGGCGCTGGCCGTTACAGAAGAGTTTTCTGTTAGGAAATACTCTATTCCCATATTCAGGTTAAAACCACTGTTTCTTCTGCTAATGTCCCGGTCTTCTATAATTCTATCGAAAGTTCCGTTTACATATGTATTATCAAAAAAACCGTTTCCGGGAGGGTTCCTGTAAGAATATCCAATGGTATTAAAAAGATTGAATTTATTTTTTCGCCAGTTGAGATTTGATGTAAAATTAGCAGCATCAGGATATCCTATGCCTGTATTGATTAGCCCGTTAAAACCTCTTGTCTCTTCCTTTTTCAAAACAATGTTTAAAATCCCGGCTGTTCCCTCTGCATCATATCTGGCTGACGGACTGGTAATTACCTCCACTTTTTCAATCGCATCAGCAGGGAGCTGACGAAGCGCCTCGGTAGATCCAAAACCAGCAAGCGCAGATGGTCTGCCATTGATGAGAATTCTGACGTTATTATTTCCCCTCAGGGCAATGGCTCCATCAACGTCAACGGTTACTGAAGGAATGTTCCCCAATGCTTCACTTACAGTTCCTCCACTATTGGTAAGATCTTGTCCAACATTATATACCTTTTTATCTAGCCTCACTTCGACAGTGGTCTTTTCACCCTCGACAATCACTGCATCGAGTTCGGTAGCATCAATGTTCATTCTGATGGTACCCAGATCAAGATTTTTACTCAACTCCTGATCTTTCAACTCAAATGGCTTGTAAGCGATGAAGTCAATTCTGATATTGTATTTGCCTGGTTTGGCTTTTACATTAAAGTTTCCTTCCAGATCGGTAATTCCTCCCGAAACGTCAGACGGATCTGACACATTTTGCAGCATCAGCGTGGCATATTCCATCGGTTTACCAGATTCCTGATCTAATACCTTTCCTGTGATCGTAATTTTACCTGGCTGGGCGATCACTACGGCGGCTGCCAATATGAAGAAAATTGATAATAAAGTAAACTTTTTACTCATAAGATAATTTTTTAGGGCGATTACCAATGTTCTAACCCCTTTTAAAAGTTTTAAGTTTAGCTGAAACATAGAAATTCTGTGAACGACATAGTTTCGTTGGTAAACGGCATATTTGTTTGAAAAAAATGCAAATCAAAGACAGATGCAAACCCTTTCTAACCCGCGGGATACCCATCAAAGGAAAATCATTCACTCAAATTGAGTGGTAAGGTGAGAATAATAGTGAGGTATAATGAAGTAGTATAAGCAGAAGCTTTGAATTAGCAACGGACTTCAGATCGACGATCAGATTCTACAGAGTAAAAAGTATCGATTGTGCATCACTGCAATTACTCAAAAATTTTTGTCAGAAGAGACTAATTCATAAATGTCATATATTATTAGTTAGAGTTCCAAGTGTATTGATCGATAAAAAGAAGCTTTTCAACTATTCGCGCTCCTCAAAAACGATAATTCAGATTATATTATCATTTGATAAAATTTAATCGAGAAATGAAACAACTTTTGAAAAACCTAAAAATAGGTCAGAAATTTGGTCTCATCAGTTTTCTGGCCTCCGCATTTTTTATAGCGCTACTGATAGTCGTTAATATAAACCTGAATAGACTGACTAATGACATTTCATGGGTAAACCATACCAATGAAGTTTTAATTAAAATCGAACAGCTGGAATCTTCTCTTAAAGATGCAGAAACTGGCCAGCGGGGTTTTGTACTTACTGGAAAGGAATCTTATCTGGCACCTTACAACACCTCGATTGTAAAAACTGACAGTATCGTCAATGACCTGCTATATCTTACCTCGGATAACAACAACCAACAGGAAAGGCTGAAAGTGATCAAACCATTGATTGCGTCGAAATTTGCTGAATTAGCGGAAACCATTAGTCTGAGAAAAAATAATGGTTTTACAGCCGCGTTGGATGTCGTTTTAACGGATCGTGGTAAAAAAGACATGGTTTCTTTAAGAAATCAACTTTCGGATATGAGGGCAGAAGAAAATTACCTGATGGAATTACGGAATCAGGGATTTCTTGAATCAAGTCAATTAAGCAAGATTCTGATAAAAGTGGGTATTCCGGTGGTAAGTGTTATCGTTGCTGTTTTGATTATACTGCTTTCCAGGAAAATCACTAAAAGAATGAGTTTAATTAACTCCAGTATCAGAAAGTTTGCAACTGGGAATCTTAATGCTGAGGACATTGAGGTTCACGATCGCGATGAAATCGGTCAGCTTTCTATATCGTATAATGAAATGAAAAGTAAAACTGCGGCATTGCTAGAAGATATCTACAAAAGTAAAAACAAAGTAGCGGAATCTGTGAGGATATTATTAAACGGATCTGAGCAGCTAAGTGCTAATACCACACAGTTGGCCTCTGCAATTGAAGAGATATCAGCTTCACTGGAAGAGATCACAGCTACAGTGGATCAAAACAATCAAAATGCTGTAAAAACCGACAAAATTGCCAGCGATTCTTACCAAAAAGCTAATTCGGGAACAACCGCTTTCAAAAATGTTGCTGATACAATGGACGCTATTGCCAGGGAAATCACCATTGTGGAAGAAATTGCCCGCCAGACAAATTTACTCGCTTTAAATGCAGCTGTAGAAGCAGCCAGAGCAGGTGAACATGGGAAAGGGTTTTCTGTAGTAGCCGGCGAGATTAAAAAACTGGCCGACAGGAGTCAGGATTCATCTAAAAACATTATTGATCTTACCAATGAGAATATCAAAGTTACTGAGATTGCGAAAGGAAAAATTGGTGAGATTGCTCCGAATACCAAAGAAACCGCTACACTGATTCAGCAAATTGCTGTAGCTTCCAATGAACAAAGTAATGGACTCAATCAGATATCAGTCAGTATGTCCGAGCTCAATCAGATTTCGCAGAGCAATGCAGGGCATTCTGAAAGGTTCACTGATGTAGCGCAGGAATTATCAGACAACATGGAAAAATTATCCAAAAACCTGATGCTTTTTAAACTGTGATTATGAAGTTGTACCAATCAGCTCAAAAGCTGTCGCTCCATTCGGTATCTGGAATATTAGCTACCAGGATGAGTTTCTCCTGATAGACCCAACTCCAGAATATTTGCTTCTTACGTAACACTTTCCACTCTTTTTCCTCATAATTGGGGTCCCCAAACAATGTATTGGCAGATCGTTTTGCCAGTTGATTATCCCTGTAAACGACCATTATTTCATATAAAGGTTTGTTGCCATCAGCATCGAAATAAAGCACAAAGCTGGTGATTTCCGAGTGTACTGCCTCTAAAAGATACACTTCCCGAAAGTCATATTCTTCCTCAGCAGGTTTAGCATCTTTAAACCGAGCTTTGAAGTCAGAAAGAGACATACCCATTTTCACTTTCTTTGGGACACCTTTAGGGTATACTTTCTTTACTTTGGGCAATTGAGCCTGCAAAGTGAAGGAAATAAATAGTAGTATGATGATCGAAAAATACCTGCCTCTGAAGTCCATAAATTCACTGTTACAATTAAACAATCCGAAAGCGCTTTTTCCAAAATAATCATTTTTTAGCTTTTGTTGAAAACGAGGTGAACGTAATTGCAAAATGTTCTGTATTTTACTGTTCATTCAAAGTGTATGATAATATGAGATTCGGATATATCATAATAGGTCTAATCTTCATCGGATTGACAGAGTGCAACTCCCCTACAAACAAAAATCAGTCGAAGGATGAGTTGACCTATCCCAACGTTGAAATTGTCGGAGCAATGAAAAACGTGATGTGGCAAGGTCGGTTGGGCGGAATCATTGATCTGGACACCATTTCTACTCGGGAAGGACTTTATGGATTAGGACCGTTGAGTTATCTGAAAGGGGAAATATTAATCAATGATGGCAAAAGTTATGTATCGAAAGTTGTAATTGACTCATCGATGATTGTAGAAAAAACATTTGACGTTTCAGCTCCTTTTTTTGTTTATGGTCGTGTTATAGACTGGAGTGTTTCCGATGTTCCTGAAGAGGTCAAGAC
Organism: Bacteroidota bacterium; assembly: GCA_038525605.1. Lineage (GTDB taxonomy): Bacteria > Bacteroidota > Bacteroidia > Cytophagales > Cyclobacteriaceae > JANSWY01. The sequence continues at coordinate 9,463 of JBCBHL010000108.1, read as the reverse complement.
GATTCAAAATTTAGAGGAATTCATTGATAAGAAAACCGTATCAAACAAACGACCCTTTGTCTTCAAACTTACCGGACGAGTGGCAAATGCCATTATACATATTCAGAACTTACCGGAAGGAACTCAAGTATCTTCACCATCAGAAGCGCATCAGGGACAAGTAAAATATGCTGTAAAGGGTGAAACTGTTGAGATAATTGGGTTTTTCTCCACCGAACATAAAGGAATATTCACACATCACGACTCATTTGTACACATGCATCTAATCACCATTGATGAACAGAAAATGGGCCATTTGGATGAACTGGAAATGGAAGAGATGAAACTGTATTTACCGGTAAAATAGTTAATCATTGAAAATCTGATACTCAAATCTTCTAGTAGATTCAATGTTAACGAATAGTTGCCTTATTTCTGCCATGTAAGAGTAACCGTAGGTACTTGATTGTCAGGTTTCAAATAGCTGGTGCAACTGGTGAATATAGCGTTATTGGAATTTGATCAACTGCGAATAGATGTGCATGGCTTATTATTTTTTCATATCTTTACTATGATTGATAAACAGAGCGACATTTGACGCATCATGAGATAGGGGATGTGGACAGATGGTTGATGAAGCCCTGACAGCCTTGTCGGGGCTTTTCTTATGAAGAGCAATACCTATAAAAAAAGACCCCAACCAGAGGCCGGGGTCGGTAGTATAAACTACGTTGCTTCAAAGGTTTTGAGGAATCTGTTTTAGTTGCGTAATTAGTGACACCTGAACGTAAAGGTATTTGCTAATTTCAAAGTCCTCCGAATGTCTCTCTCTGAAGCTATTGTGGTAAGCTGTTATGCTTTTTCCCAAACAGTATCATTACTCCAGGTGATTTTGTCTCCGGCAAAGTTTACTACACCTGCCTGCACACCAGCGTCTGGCTTCATACCGTCATTAAAGAATACATTGATTACTGGTGACCCAAGGTCAAGCTGCATTCCATTAAATGGGCCTCTGCCATTAGAATAAGAGAGTTCTAAAAAATTGTTGTTGTTCACAACAGTTATTATGGTACTATCCTGGTATTTCCAGGTTCCTTCAAATTTGTTCATTGTTTTTATTGTTAATTAGTTTACCTACTTTTTATACCTCAGGCTTTTCGATTTCCACCCTTGTAGGCCGAAGCTCTAGCGAATGCCTTACTTTTATCTTCATGAAGTACATTGCATAGCGCTTCTTCAACAGCGTTCATCATCTGCAATGGAACTGTCTATTTGAAAGTTTTCAATACTTCAAAGTTGAATGAAAATCGAATTAAAATTATCCACAAATCAGGGGTGAAATCCGGATACTCCTTTTGGGGTAGGGAGATTATAATAACTCCATCAGAGTCTATTCCGAAGACTCTGATGAATTAAGCTAAACTTAAATGCGTTCATGATAGGCATATGCGTCTACTTTCGCCCAAGTTTCATTAAAAACAACTTTATACCTATTACCCTTTTTTATAATAGTAGTTGCAGTGTTGTTCGGAACAAATGTATTAGAATCTTCATAATAATGTACTGAAGCTGATGCAACCTGATATTCATTGTCATCAGAATCAATTCTAATAATAGTAACTATTCCTCTAGCTCCGTTTGAGGCTGTGACTAATTGTGCTGCTACAAGCACATCAGTATCTGCTTTATATATTTTATTAAATTCAATGTTATTGTAAATATCCATTTTCAATCAATTTATTCCTACTCGTAAGGCTTTTCGTGTTTCGCCTTCTGTGAATGATTGCACAGAAACAATCCGTTTTTAAGTCCCCAATAAGGTCAGAGACAAGTGGGTTCTGCTCCACTTTTGAAAGCTTTCAATGTTCCAAAGTTGAATGAAAATCGAATTGAAATTATACGTAAATCAGGGGTGAATTCCGGATACTCCTTTTGGGGTATTCAGTTGAACATTCACGATAAAAGCCAAAGAAGAGTGTGCTAGATGTGATAAACAGATACCTGACATGAAAACCAGCTATTTAATAGACAAAACACTGGACAAATTGCAATACAATGGATGATATTGATATGTTGATGTTAGTTTTAATCAATACACATAATTAAATGAATTCTGTTAACTCCAGAAAGTAACTAACCAGAATTAGTATTTGGAACGATACCTCTTTCGGAGTATGGCTTCATTCCGTTTCCCCAATAAACTTGTGTTCAAAATAGACTCTTAAAACAATCAAAATGAGCGATAAAAATAGAAAGATTAAAAAACCTTCAAAAAAGAATTGTACTATCAATAAAATGATAAATGCTGTCCTTTACACCGATAGAAAAAATGACATTAACATCTTATCAATGTATCCGGGCACTTTTTATTTAAGAACGATAAAAGGTAGTGATGAGCTCAAGAATGATGTGAATTTCTACCTAGTAATTAAAGCAGGCAACATATGCCCGGGAACAAGGCAGAAAATCAAATACAAATTTGAATTAAACAATGACGATAGTTTCAAAGTAGAAGGTAAAGGATACTTCAATGAGCCTATTTTTATTTACACTGCTACTCAAGCCTACCAACAAAAACAATTTGATTTCTCTTTAAAAATCAAAATGGATGGAAAAAAATGGTTTGATGATCCAAAAATAACCATTAGCCCGGGAACGATCGGATGATTCGAAATTTGAAATACCAGCGAAGTAGGCACTTCAATTTAATAATTTCAATTTTACTGGTATTATTGTCAGTTACGGAAGCACAGGCACGTCAAAATACAGGTAAACTGGATAGTCTGAAAAAAGCCTTGTCAATACACCTATCAAACGACAGTATCCGAATCGTTGTCCTCAAAAATCTTGCTTTTTACAGCAATGACCCAAAGCAAGGAATTAAGTATGCTGATCAATTAATTAAACTAGCGAGGAAAAACAAGAACATAGAATATATTGCAAGAGGCTATTTACAAAAGGGTTATAAACTGCTACACCTTGGAGATAATGTAAAAGCCAGCAAGTGTCTACTGGAATCTATCAGTTATTCAAAATCAATTGAACATGTAGAATTACTTGCTACAGGATTAAGTGCCATAGCTGACATATACTCATCTCTAGGCGATCATTCCAATGCTATATCGTATTACCGACAATCAATTGATGCTTTAGAAAATTCGAAAGATGACGGCACAAGAGCAGGTATATCCTTAAATCTCGGTGACGAATATTTTAAGATTAATCAACCAGATTCCGCAATGTTCTATTTTGAAATTGCTGGTGAAGTATACAAGCGGTACCATTATGATAGAGGAATTGCATACTATATTGGAAATACTGGTAAAGTATATGCGAGCTTAGGACAAAATGAATTAGCTAAAGAAAGACTCGATCAAGCAGTTTCTATTCTTTTGGACTTAGGAGACCTTCAGCCAATCTGTAATTACCTATTAGAAACAGCTGTAATTTATCAAAAAAACAATCAATATGCTTTTGCTACAGACTATGCTCAACAAAGTCTGGATTATGCCAAAGAGTACAATCTCAAACAAGAAATCAGTGACGCCAATCAAAAACTGTCTGAAATCTATGAGCTAATGGGCCAACACGATCAATCACTTTTGCATTATAAAGACTTTATCGCTTACCGCGACAGCATCATCAATTTAGAGACAGTCCGTGATATGGCCAGTCAGCAAACAGAATTTGAAGTCAACCTCCGTGAGAGTGAAATTTCCAATCTGGAAAAGGACAAACAATTACAGCAAACTTATATCATTATTGTCGTTATTCTTTTGCTACTCTCATTGGTCGCTATCCTGTATTTCCGCCAGCGTTTTCGGACTTCTCGCCTTTTAGCAGTTGCGCAACAAAAAGAACATAGCAACCGAGTCAGCAGCCTGCTGCAAACACAGGAAACCCGTGCACTGCAGGCAATGGTGCGTGGCAAAGAAGATGAGCGCAAACACCTCGCCAAAGACCTGCACAATCACCTAGGCAGTTTGCTGGCGACTGTCAAAATGAACCTCAATGGTCTGGAAAGCCCTGACAAAGCAAAGTATAACACCATCATCCACCTGGTGGACCAGGCCACTCAGGATGTACGTAACATTTCTCATGAATTAAATATGGGTGTTTCCGATGATTTTGGCCTGTTGCCAGCTTTGAAAGAACTGGTCAATCATTTGCGGAAAGCTAAACAACTGGAAATATCGCTGTCTGCCGGAATTGACGGGGTGCAGATGGACTCGCAGAGTGAAATCCTGATCTATCGAATCGTTCAGGAACTAATTAGTAACGCCCTTAAACATGCAGAGGCCTCTACCCTTTCGATTTCACTAACCGGGATTGAGGAGGGCAACATCATCAGCATACTTGTGGAAGACGATGGCAAAGGTTTCTCTCCTAATGCATCTGCAAAAGGTTCCAACGGAATTGGTCTGAACAGCCTCAAGGAAATGATCCAAAAACTGGATGGTGAGATTAATATTGATAGTCAGCCTGAAAGGGGAACAGTCATCAGCATTGATATTCCCATTGAAATACCCATGAATATTATCGAATCATGATTAAAGCACTCATTGTAGACGATCACGACCTTTTTGTTGAAGGCGTCAGATCCATGTTTAAGCCTACTGATGGCATAGAAGTCATCTGTCAGACCAGCAATGGTCATGAAATACCCGCACTTCTGGAACAACACGAAGTGGACATCATCCTTATGGATATCGATATGCCGATCTTGGATGGCATTGCCGCAATGGATTTATTAAAAAGGAAAGGCATTGATATCCCTGTTCTGATGCTCACCATGCATCAGTCGATCAAAAGGATCCGAGGCTCACTGGAGCGTGGTGCGCAGGGATATATCCTGAAAGATGCTTCTCGCGAAGACCTGATCGAAGCTATCAGAAAGGTAAGTCAGCGACAAAACTACTTTCATCCAAAAATCAATGATCAGGTTTTTGATTATTTCCGGGGTAAGACTGCTGCCAAGAATACTTTGCAGGAATTGTCTACCAGGGAGATCCAAATCATCAAAATGCTGTCTGAAGGCATGAATAACAAAACTATTGCTGAAGAATTATTTCTGAGTGAGCACACGATCAAAACGCATCGTCGCAACATCATGCAAAAACTACATGTAAAAACCTCAGCAGAATTGATCAAACTGGCCGTTGACCGTGAATTGATTTAGTTTTTAGAGATCGCAAAATCTACTGTAAATCAATAAGTTATTAACGGGAACTTGTTGAGAAACAATTGAGAATGGTTTTGTCGTCCTAAGAAGTTTCACTCATACATTTTAGCATGATAATCATTCAACAACCAGATTATATGCAACTCACTTTCAACAAGATCCTCCGATCATTTTGTACTTAAACTGTCATCTTAAATATCAAAAAATAAATATAAGATTTTCAATTGGCTACCTAATCTGTCGAATAAACATTTGTGAATCGACAAACTTGCTGAAGATCAGTATAAAAGACAGAACATTGTTTTTAACGAACTTAATCTCATACGGGTAACTTTCAAATAAATTGTTAGAAAGGACAGTTATATCAATAATAGCGACTGAAATAATTGTCTAAATTGCGCTCATATATGCTACAAATCTATGTGAAATAAGCAGTTTGTTGATTCCATTTTTTAATCCAAACTTACCTTAAAACATTGAAAAACAACTTATTGAAACAGATCTCGCTCCTAAAGCTTTCACTGTTATCAACACTTTTGTTGATGTACTTCTCTGCCAATTCCCAAAATGAATCTGTCTCCGATTCATTGATCAATCAATTGGACCTAATTGAAGCAGATGAGGAAAAGGTGACTGTGTATCAGGAGATCGTGAAGCATTTTGTTAGAAAAGACTCGGCCAAAGCTATTCAATATGCACGTGAGGGAATTGCGTTTGCAGCTGAATCTGGATTTGAAAACAGCATCATTGATCTGAACTATGAGCTGGCGAAGCTATACATGTATCATTATCAGCATACTCAGGCAGATAGTTTGTACGGTTTGGTTATTTCAGCTTCTGAAAAATCGGGGTATGGCAAAGGCAAAGGCTACCTGGGAAGGGGTACCATATTGTATCGCCAATCTAACTATCAGAAAGCAATTTCTATGTTGAAAAAGGCGAAAACAGCTTTTACTGACGCTGAGAACCAGCAAGGCTCACTAAGTTGTAGTAATCAAATAGGTGGTGCTTATTATCGGCTAGGACTATACGATAGTGCTATATTTCACTACAATGAAGTACTTTCTATTGGTCGGGCAAACAACAATAACAGGGCAATGGGAGCTGCTCAGAGTAATCTTGGGCTCATTTATACCAAACAGGGTAAGTATAAAGAAGCACTTCAGATGCACCTGAACTCACTGGATAATTATAAAGTGGTTAAGTGGGAAAGACCTACTATCATCGCCAATATCAACATTGGCATGTCTTATTTTGATCAGGATGATTACGAAACTGCTCTGAAATACTTAAAGGATGCTCTGCAAGGTGCGGAAAGTATTCAGGCGAAAGAAACCATTTCAACGGTACTTGCAAATATCGGAGATGTACATCAGCGTCTGTCAAAATATCCGAAAGCTATTGAGTACTATAAAAAGTCTTTGGAGGTTTCTTACGAAATAGGCGAAGACCTTGGTGCAAATATCACCCATAATACCATAGGCAAAACCTACTTTTTAATTAAGGACTATGAAAATGCGCGCAATTATCTGTCCAAAGCGTTGGAAGCAGCCAACAGGCTGAATGCCATAACGCTCAAATCTCAAACATTGATACCACTTGGAAGGGTGGAATACGAATTAGGTAATCTAAAAAAAGCCGAATCGATGCTAGCAGAAGGTGTTGAACTCGCCCGTAAAAATCAAACATTAGGCACACTTGCAGATGGATTGAAAACACTGTCGCAGGTATACGAGTCCGATGGACGGCACAATCTATCACTTCAATTTTTCAAAGAATATCATACCATTTACGATTCCATTTTAGGAGAAAATAAATCTAAAGAAATTGCTGATCTGCAGATACAACATGAAACTGAGAAGAAAGAACAGGAGATCGAGAGCCTGAATCAACAAACAGCCATCCAGTCACTGGAATTAAGTCAATCCAATCTTTATCTCACGATTATGGGAATTGTGCTCATCATTTTGGTACTGGTGAGTTTCATATTTTACCTCAATAATCAGAAGAAACGACTGGCTTTAGAGCAAAATGCCCAAAATATCGAACAGCGATTGCTACGTTCACAAATGAATCCGCATTTTATCTTCAATGCAATGACTGCCGTACAAAGACAGATCACAGATGGTAATACCCAATATGCAGAAGAGTATCTGACAAAGTTCTCCAGACTGATCCGCCAGGTACTTGAAAATTCACGAGCTGAGTTCATTCCGTTGGATCAGGAAATAGAAATGCTGGAAAATTACCTGAAACTGCATCAGGCAAGCTCAAAACGCCCATTTCAGTATGAAATAACCATAGACCCTGAAATCGATCCCGAAGAATTAAATATTCCTCCAATGTTTGCCCAACCTTTTGTGGAAAATGCCATTGAACATGGCGTTAAGCATTTGGGTGCTGACGGAAAAGTCCGGTTAGAATTCAAATTAAACAATGATGTATTCGTTTTATCAGTAGCTGATAACGGATCCGGGATGGAAAGACAGAAGGAAACAACTTATAAGACTCACAAGTCACTGGCTATCCAAATCACTAAGGAACGCATCGATATCTTAAAGAAACAGATGAAGAGAGATATAGAATTTGTGGTAAACCAATTAGATCCTGGTACTGAAGTAATCTTTAATCTTCCTTTTAAATATTCATAAGGTGAAGGCATTAATTGTAGAAAACAATGAAGATGTCAGGGTAGTCATTCAAAAGTTACTGGCCAATTACTGCCCTGAAATAACCGCTGTTGAAAATGCAGGAACAGTGGCAGAGGGAATCGGTCAAATACATCACTTCAAACCCCAAATTGTTTTTTTGGATGTAGAGCTGCCCGATGGCACCAGTTTCGACTTAATGGAAACCATTCCGGAGATTACTTTTCAGCCAATCTTCATTACCGCCCATGAAAAATATGCGATAAAAGCTATCAAATTCAGTGCATTGGATTTTTTGTTAAAACCGATAGATAAGATGGAATTCACTGAGGCAGTAAAAAAGGCCATTACCAAAAACAAGGAATCCGAAACACAGCAGAAGGTTCAAACAGCATTGTACAATTCAAAAAGCGAACTTGGTGGATACTCCAAAATTGTACTGAAAGACAAATATGGATTGCAAATAGTCTTTTTAAAAGACATTATTCGATTGGAAGCCGATGGAAGCTATACGGATTTTTATTTGATCGGCGGAAGCACAATCACCATCTCTAAAGGATTGAAGGAATACCTGGAAATGTTACCATCAGATTTATTCTTCCGGTCGCATAATTCCCATATCATCAATATGAATCACCTCAACAGATATGATAGAAAGGAAGGTGATTGGTTACTACTTTCTGATGGATCAAGGGTACCATTAGCCATTCGAAAGAAAGATGCATTATTAGACAGACTGGCAAATTACTAACTAGTTTCTCCATCAAAAATTATCATGTAAAAACGAAGATCAACTAAAATCAAACACTTATCTGCTAACTCCGCACGGACAAAAGTTTGACGCTACGGGTATTTACAGCATGATTTAATTTTGACTGATTTTAAAAATGATGAAGATCTACTGATGTCATCACAAACAATACCCTAAGAGCAGTATTTAGATATGATATGACTGCATAGCTCGATATAAAGACCGCCAGTTATACAAATCAAAGTTTTATTGCTTTAGATGAGGCTTCAATTCTGACACTTGAAGATGAAGAATTGAAGAAACTTGTTAAAGGGGGCAAATAGCATCAATCGACATAGGTCTGCTCAAAACCAGGAATTGATCTATTAATCTTAAAGTCAGCTGTAGTAAGTATTAGTCATCGTTTCGTAAAACAGTAGACGATAAGATTATAATCAGCAATTCCACAATCAACCAACAATTGAAGAGTGTCTGACTAATCAGCCACTCTTCTTTCATAGCACCAATCGGACTATAACTGCTAAAATTATCTGAGGTAAGTAGAAGTTATTGGCTTACCAGATTGCTATCATCCGAACCTTGCAGCCAACAATAAAATTCCCTTGCGAATTCCTAAATAAGTAGTGGTGAAAATTAAAAGTAACACCACACTTATGATTACAGGCAGAACTCCTCCAAAGGTGTATACCAATCCCAAAATGTAGCCTAATAGGAATTCTGATTTATAAAATGGCAGGAAAAAAGACAACGCAATTACTCCGATCATAATCATACCGAGGAGATCAGACCCCAACATAAACATAATTGATACTACAATCCCAAATCCCAAAGCAGAAAGGAAACGATAAGCTACTATTTTTAAATTTTCAGTGCTTTGAGCGGCTAGCCTGTTCTTAATTCTAT
>JBCBHL010000107.1:0-19986 GCA_038525605.1 Bacteroidota bacterium | reverse complement strand
GTTTCCGAATGTGATGACAATACTCTCGATGAGGAGATAACCTTTGAATGTGACGATGTGAATTGCCAAAAATTGATCCTGGGCGATTCAACGTTTGTGACAGTAAATACAATCAATGGTAATGAAAACACGATCGATGAGTTTTATCTCTTCGTGGTAGGAGTTAACAATGTCATTGGTAATGAAATCGAGGTTTGTGATGGTGTGGATTTTAACCGGCAATGCAACCGAGTATTTTCGATCTCACAGAATGGTAACAGACTTTTACTTACACGAGAATCAGTTGATGATGAGGAAGTATGTACAGATACCTTCGAATATGTTCGGTTTGTAGAAGACGAAAGTTAACCATGCTTCACTTTTACACACAGGTATGCTGGCAGTACTTTTATTCGAAAGGGAGGTGTTCCCAGATATTCCCCGTCTATGTGGGCGTTTAGATTATTATTTTCCTCTATGGTGATTTCTTTTGCCTGATGCATATTCACAGCAGACATTTTGTGATGAGTACCGTTTTGCAATTTGGGCAGATTTAAATACCTGTTGAGAGGAGAGATTTTACCTATTTCGCAAATATCCAGCAGGCCATCGGATATATTGGCATGAGGTGTGAGCTTAAACCCGCCTCCAAAAGTACTACCGTTTCCAATTGTCAGCAGAATCAGGTTTTTGGTGAACTCCGTGGAGTCCAGACTAAAATGAAAGGGCTTATCCTGGTAAGTGGAGAGGATTCTTAACACTTCGTAATAGTAAGCTGCCTGACCGCTGAGCCATTTCTTTTTGTTTTGCATGGCCGCCACAATTTGTCCGTCAAAACCAATTCCTACCCCGTTTAGAAAAATTTTACCGTTACAATCGCCAGCGTCGATTTGCATTGTTTTTCCATTGATGGCCGTATCAAATGTTTCCTGTTCATTGCTGCCAATGTCGAGCATTTTGACAAAATCGTTTCCTGTACCGGCAGGCAGGAATGAAAGTGGGATTTTAAGGTTTTTGATAGCATTTACTACGTCGTAGAAAGTGCCGTCTCCACCGATGACTATCACGTTGGAGTTGTCACTCAAGTGATGGATTTTTTCTGCCAGCTCTACTTCAGGGTCTGTCTCAATAAATTGTGCCGATATGGAGTTGTCGAGTAAGTACTGCCTGAACCTTTCAGTTACTTTTTTGCCTTTACCTCTTCCTGAGGTGGGGTTATATATGACTGTGAAAGACATGAAAGGAGTGGAATTTATTGGAGGAGTTAGCAGGTGCGGGATTTGCCGGAGGCAAATCCCGCACCTGCATTGATCTATTTACAGGTTTTTGAGTACAAACTCATTCATCATTTTATACAGGTGTATTCTGGTGGCGCCACCACCAAGGCCGTGCGCCTTGTCAGGATAGTAAAATGAGTCAAAATCTTTGCCTGCTTCAACTAATTTCTTCTGCAGGGTAACGGCATTTTGGAAATGTACATTGTCGTCACCAGTCCCGTGAATTAGCAGGTAGTTGCCACGTAGCTTTTCGACATGAGAATTAGGGCTGTTATCGTCATAACCTTCTGCATTATCCTGGGGTTTCCTCAGGTATCTTTCAGTGTAAACTGTATCGTAGAATCGCCATGTTGTTACGGGTGCAACTGCTATTCCGGCTTTAAAATAGTCAGCTCCTTTCATCAGAACCAAAGAAGACATATAACCACCGTAACTCCATCCCCAGATTCCAATTCTGGACTTATCTACAAAGGGAAGTGTACCAAAAAACTTCGCAGCTTCAATGTGATCTTCTGCTTCCAGCTTACCGAGTTGCTTATAGGTCATTTTCTTAAATGCGGCACCTCTGCCCCCGGTACCTCTGGTGTCTACTACCGCCACGATATAACCCTGTTGTGTCAGCATCTGATGCCAGATGTAGTGCCCAGCAGACCACTGGTTTTTGACACTCTGAGAACCCGGTCCACTGTATTGATATAACAGCACCGGATATCTTTTAGTGGAATCAAACTCGTTGGGATAAAGGAAAAATCCGTTGAGCATGTTTTGATCTACCGTTTCAAACTGGAAGAAATTCTTATCTGCCAGTTGATATTTGTTAGCTGTTTCAGCCAGCTGATCATTTGTTTTCAGGTCTTCTATCAGCTTATTGCCTTTGTTTTCATATAAGCTTACTTTCAAAGGTCTGGTGGCGCTGGAATTTTTCAGGATATAGTATTTCGCATCATTGCTCATGTCTACGCCATTATACCCGTCGGCTAGGCTGAGTCTTTCTTTACGTTTGCCATCGAGCCGGATTTTATACAAATGTCTTTCCAGTGGCGAAACCTCAGTGGATAGATAGTACAATACAGGCTTTTTCTCTGACTGATCCAACGCTACAAAACTCTCTGCTTCCCATTTGCCTTGTGTAACCTGGTTGATCAGCTGACCATCCATTCTATGCAGGTAAAAATGCTTGTAACCGTCAGTCTCACTGGAAAACAAAAACTCCTTTCCATTATCGAGGTACATCAGGTCATCTGTAAAGGTGATATCAACGTAAGTTTTTGATTTATCGCTGTAGATCAGTTGTGACTTACCACTTCCGGCATCCGCATGCAAAATATCCAATTTGTTTTGGAGCCTGTTTAGTCGCTGAACTGATAATAGGTTGGCATCCTTTGTCCACATAATCCGCGGAATGTAGATATCCTTTTCATCTCCAATATCCACCTTCACTTTTCTGTTATTGTCGAGGTTTTGAATGTGTACTTCTACCACAGAATTTGATTCGCCTGCCTTTGGGTATTTGTAGCGATAGTCTTCAGGATATAATTCACCGTCATTCCAGACCTGCATATTATATTCTTTTACACCACTTTCGTCAAACCTGATGAAGGCGATTTTTTTGCTGTCGGGTGACCAGAAGAAAGCTTTGGTGATGGTAAACTCCTCTTCATATACCCAGTCCGAACTTCCGTTGATGATTTTATTAAACTCCCCATCCTCAGTGATTTGCTTTTCTGACATAGTAACCAGCGTGGTGACAAAGAGGTTGTTATCTCTGGTAAATGCGACCATTTTTCCATCAGGGGAGAAAGTTGCATATGACTGAGGGCCGCCGTTGGAGAGCTTTTTCAGGTCTTTGTTAGCCACATCATAAACGTAATAATCAGCAGTGAAAGATCTTCTGTAAATAGATTTTCTATTGGTGACAATCAGGATTTTCTTTTCATCGGCACTGAAAGTATAGCCAGCTATTCTCACGCTGTAGGCTGATCCGTCAAATAGCGTAGTTTTTTTTGCTTTGTCCACAATACTGGATTTGACAATCTTATTTCCCGACAACTCACTATAGAACTGTCCATCTTTCATCCAATTGAAATTGCGAACGTTTTCCTGTCGGAAAGTACCGTCAAGTATGTTTTTTACTTCGATTTTCATTTGAGCGGTCAGATTGATACTGACAAATAGTAGTAGTAGAAAGGATAATCTCTTCATCATTATTTCTCCGGGTTTGTTAATCCGTTTTATGCTTTAGAATAAAGTATTCTAATGCTGAAAATTAAAACGGCGTGCGACAAATATATAGGAATCCGGAAAGTTACTGAGGATGTTTTACACGAAATGCGTCCGATTTCGCTCAACGGCAGACATGCTCACTAGGTTTGGACTAGTTTGGGATTGAGTGAGGCAGATTAGAAATACAGCAATATCCAATCTGATTGTGGCGGGAGTTTCAATGGAAATGTAAGTCAATTCACCCCTGAATGACCAATGGGTGGGTTCAGGGGTGATGAGATATGTTCCTGAATTTTAGAATCGTATCGGTCTGATAGGCTTAATTGTTCTGATCGGCACAAAAATATTATCACAATACCATGGATGATTTGAATCGCAATCTTCGCTATCCTGTACGCAAACTGCTGCTCCGGTACAATTAAGTTGGTCGGTATGCTTACCTCCCTGAATAGTGTCTTTTAACCCATTTTCCATTGAAGTAATAAAACTCTTTACTTCTAATGCTTTTAAGTCTAGCTTTTTCTTTTTCATTGTTAAGTTCGTTTTTTGATTCGTAATGAATCCAGAAGTTGGATGATCCAATTGACAATTAAAATCGGTTTTTAGCGAGCGCCCGAAGTTTTTGAGTATTCCGACCGAATTCGAAAGTGAAAAAAGCGGCTACAATGTTTCTAATTTGCTAATAACTTATTGATCGCAATGAACGTTGAAAGTAAGATGAACCTTCTGACAAAATTCTTATATCAACACAAAATGCTTAAACTATCTGAGAGAAAGCTTCAACGATGGCATCAGAATGATCAAATAGAAAAGATCATCTATGCGGCCAAAAACGGTACCTATCAAATCAGATTGCAAAGCGTGAGATTACTGGGGGATCACTTCCGGGATATTTCGGTGAAAAACCAATTGATAGAAATGATTGATGATGAGGTGGAGCTGGTAGCAAATGCAGCGATATCGTTATTCAACGAAACTACGGATCAATCGATTGTTTTGCGAATCAGGTAGGCCCGGGAAAAGATGAGAAATAAAAAAAGGGCGCTTGCATCAGCAAGAAACACTCCTTATTCAGGGGAGGCTAATCAGGAGTTTTATAATCCGAAAGAGCACTTAATGGATCAGTTAAAAAGACATCAAAGCGATTTTCATCCCGGATTTTAGCTTTTCGTCAATTCCAAGAATGAATTTCTATTAAAACAAGGACGTGATAAATCCTACGGAAAAGCCATAGGCGCTTCCCGACTCACGCCAGAAGTCCTGTTTATCCCAAACCTGGTTTTGCAGCAAATCGAGTGAAAAGGCACTCTTTTCGGTAAAGTAATATTCAAACCCAATGGTAGCCCTCGTACTGAAGGCATTATTGCGACCTTGTGCGATGCTAATGACGGAATTTGTCTGTGTGAACTCTGGGAAGTTGTAATATTTAATCCCTGCCTGCAACATGATAAATGTCCTTAATTTTTTGTCACCAAACCTGTAGCCAGCGCCAAGTAGCAGATCGTTGAAGGACGCAGTTCCTTCTATCACGTTGGTGATAGCATTTACCGGATCCAGCGTGTAGTCAGCGGTGGAATTATCATAGTTGATCCGAAAGAAAATATCGTTGTTATTTCGAACCCTGTATTCTATTGAAGTCTTGACCAGCACACCTCCGGACAATTCATCGGCACTATTCCCAACGTAACCGATTTCTATTGAAGGTAGAAAAATCTGAGCACCGAAACTGTCTTCGTTTGTTGTTTCCTGGCCGGCCAATCCAAGGGACCATAAGCACGCGATACCTGCCAATACCCCTTTGGCGATCTTTCCTAAATTTAATCTTCGTTGCATCTATTTTTCTGAGTTTAACAATTTATCAATCGCATAATATCCTGAAAGAAATGCTCCTGGCACTCCTCCTTGCCTGGATAAGTCAGTAGCACTGCCGGCAAAAAATACTTTATTCTGCAGAGGAGCATTTAACTCTTCGAGTATCGATCGGCTGACCGTCGGATTGGGCCATGTACCAAGCGTGTGCTGATGTCTGCCCCAATCTTCAAAATGGTATTCACCTGTAAAAACTTCAGATGCTTTACCATCAAAAATCTTGTCCAACTCAGCTAAAACCGAATTTACAATTGCTTCTTCTGATCCCAGTTGATAGTACTTTTCGGCGGGTTTTCCCGTCGACAATAACCCAAGTATATTGAAATCTGAGCTTTTTCCAAACGATACGTCATGGTAATCTTTAGTTCCCTGAGATGTTTTGCAGGTAATAACGTCCGGGTAAAATTTCTCTGAGAATTTCATAGTGAGTTTAAACCCAGGGAGAAAATGGGCAGAGCGGATAATATGCTTCTTCTTTTCAGTCAGATCCGGCATAAATCTGATATTCCCTGACCGAAGTACTCCAATAGAGACCGTGGAAAGTACTTTGTCTGCGGATAAAACTTCACCACTCTGCAATGTTATTTTCACTTTTTCACCAGCATATTCTACTTCTGTTACCGGGC
This sequence comes from Bacteroidota bacterium, assembly GCA_038525605.1. Classification (GTDB taxonomy): domain Bacteria; phylum Bacteroidota; class Bacteroidia; order Cytophagales; family Cyclobacteriaceae; genus JANSWY01. Next base: position 14,012 of record JBCBHL010000107.1, on the reverse strand, counting down.
TATTGAACTTAATTTTATTTTTTACGAAGCGGGCAAAGTTCTCTTCCAGGAAATCGTACCAGCTAGTGTTTTTGAATTTGTATTCCGGGAAACTGTCGAAGTATTTGTCTAATGCCGATTTAGGAATTTGTTGATAGTTTTTGCCATCCCAGGTATATGATTCTTTCAACCTGTATGGAACCAGCTCTTCATCAACTTCGCTCCCCTTTTTACCTTTTAGTTTATTCAAAATCTGGGGGTGACTGTGAATCCACTCAGCCCCTACATCGATGGGGAAATCGGCAAAGCCTTCTAATTTTTTTACCCTTCCACCATATCGACCTGTAGCTTCTACAATTTGATATTCGATTCCGTTTCGCTCCAAAATCTTTGCAGCGGCAAGACCAGAGGCGCCAGCGCCAATGATAACAATCTTCCCGTCGTAGGTATACTTTTTGTCCAATGCTGTCAGCTCAGGCACCTGATTAAAAGTCAGCGGCCCCCAATCATAGCTGCGACAGCCATTGAAGATTGCGATGAGTGAAAGTAAGATGAAGTGAAGTCTCCTGGTCATAATCTGATGAATTGTTACTGTAGGGTCAAAATTATGATTGGTAAGAAATTGATTGTTGTCCAATCAGGACATTAATAAATGGGGATGCCTATTTTCTTTGGTGGAAAAACATGGTAGCCATCTTGGTTACGTGGATTAAGCCAGTCTATAACGGGAGCATCCCTGAACCCTTTCTGATCAAAATCTAAAATCAGATGAGCTAATTCATGCCAAAAGTCATAATGAAATCCTGTAAAAACCTCCGCAGAGAAAATTGCATAACGACCGGAGATCGGGAACGACTCTGAATGAGGTAGTTTCTGGCTACTATCGGTAGGTGAAAAAGCGATGAAATACCGACTCTCTGCAACAACAGACAGTTCCGGGTCTTCATCCCAGATAATCATCCACTCATTTGATTGTACGGCTGATTGTTGAATGAAATCAGTGGTGTTATTATAAAAGTCTGCTTCTGATAAATCATCATTAATGACCATCTTAACAACCTGCAATTCGACATTTTGATATTGTGTAATATGGTATTCAGATCTTTTAAAATCTGCCTCCATTACATGATGACCGATTTTAGTACTTTCCCTAAAAGCTGCAGGAGATTGCCCATAGGTTTTTTTGAACGCTTTACTGAAGGCTGCAACAGATTCATAACCAACATCATAGGCGATATGAGAAATGCTGTCCGATCCGTATTTCAATAGTTCAGCGGATTTCCTGATCCGTATTTTATTTGAAAATGTATTGATCGACTCACCATTTACAGATGTAAACAGTCGATTGGCATGCCTGTATGAGTAAAAGGATTCTGAGCTGACGTCTTCAACGGTAGTCTTTTTAGTAGACTTTCGAATTTGTTCTTCCAGATTTTTGATTCTGTTTTTTACGTGCTCCTTCATTCTTTCTAAAGATAGTAAGGCGGCAACAGACCTCCAAAATACGCAACCTCGAATAAAACAGTAAAAGTGACAGGCAGCAATCCCTACTTAAAGATGATATCTTCAATCACACCTTCGCCCATTTCCCGCTCGAAAAGCTCAATGATTTTTTGTTTTGAAAGAGTCAACTCATTTTTCAAAGGCGCTGAGGATAACGTCACAAAAAGGATGTTTTTATGAACGTAAATATTGGTAGTACGCGAAGAAATAGGCTTCCCCATCAGTTTTTCCCAGTTATTGACTAACTGCACTTGCTTAAATTTACCCTTGAGCCTATATGATTCCATATGGGCTTCTATAGCATCTTTAAGGGAGGAAGTTTCTTTTTTTCTTTTCTTATCGTACATATCGTATTACAAAGATAAACAGCTACTGGCTGTTATCTTCTAATTGCCTTTGTTTTTTACTGTAAAGCGTTATTGGATCATGGGTAGATACTTTTCTCTGCTTTCGTAAATCACCCAAATATTAACGGCAAAAAGGGCAAGCGCTACCGGTAAGCCGGACGTGTCAGTTACCGTGTGTGTCAGCATAATGCCGATCATGATCGGGAAAATCATAATGGCTCCAAGTGCTCTTAATTTAGGAATCATAAAAAGCACTCCTGCCAGCACTTCTGCCCCTCCAAGCAAAGGCATAAACCATCCGATTTCCATCAGTGATGTAGTTAATTTTGCAAGCCTTTCAGGTATATCCTCCGGTACAGGCATAAAATTCAGAAACTTATTGAGTCCTGAGCTGATGAACATCAGACCAAACAAAACACTCAACACAAGCAATATTATCTTTTTCATTTTGGTAGGGATTAATCAAAAAGTCGTGCTAATCGTTTTTTAAAAACGGTTCTAACACCAAATTTGATAGCTTAAATAAAAATATGATTTTACAAGGGATTATGCAAACGTGTAATTCTAAAGCAGGAAGTCGAATGGGGTCCGGCAAATGTCTTGCATACTTTGTTTCTGCAATCAGCTGGCACATCATTGTTCTTCCTGATCAATAAGCTGATAGGCAAACCTGAGGATACTGTCTTCACTTGCCATTTCTTCCGCAATGGTATTTCGTACGAAATGGTCGGGTTTAATTCCGTATCCGTTATTTTCAAAGGAGACGTTCATTTTCCATAGCAAAACAGGAATAGATACAATGATTTTGGAATGAGGAAGTCCTATCGTTAAGGAGTAGCCACTGGTATTTTGTACTTTGTTGCCGCCAGCTTCATCTCCAATGAAAGTTGCAGGCCTGTATTGCCGGATGAAGGATGCAAACTCTGCAGCAGCAGAAAGTGAACTCCCGTTGATTAATACATATAGTTTACCAGCATAAATTTGCTTTTTAGGTTTAACCTTTTTCATACCATCCGATCGGATGATGCCTCTAAAAAACCCATCTTCGCCCTTTTTCAGAGCCCAGTTGGAAGTGTTCTTCGGGTAAGAGTGGATATCAGGAATTATTGAATGATCCCATTTTTTATGCAACTGATACACGTCTGTGTAAAAAGTAAACTCATCATTGTACAGATAAGAAATCAGCTCTTCTACAGATTCTGTATCACCTCCTCCGTTGTTTCTGATATCAATGATCAGATGCTGTACTTTTTCCTTTTCGATCTTATCAAAAATACTTTTAAGCCTTTGCTTATATCGTTGTTTTTCTAAGGCAATCTCATTAAATGTTGGCATCACCAATCTGCCAATACCGTTTTCTACACTGAATTCAATTTGCCCGTTTTCATACTGGTCGTCGGTTTTCTGAGAAAAGGCTTCCATCGGAATATTCTTCAAAACGATGTTTTTTACCACTTGATTGGACTCAACTGTAACAGTCGTTGTAGTTTTATTACCAAAGGCAAGGGCATATTTTCTGGCAAAAGTGTACTGTAACTCTTCGGTCGGTTGTGTCAGATTGTTGCCATCTCTTTCTTCATATTTTAACAATCGGTTGAAAACCGCAGGAAAGCTTTCATGGTTAACAGCAATGATTTTTTTACCAATAATGGATTTATCCGATCCGTCTTTCAATGATTTAATATAAAACTGTTCCCCGTCTTTGTAAATATTGAAAGAAGGCATCAGTAAGTCCTTGCCCCGCTGTTCCGGGTTGATGTGAAAAAATGTATGACCGTTTTTAATCAACAGATTCAGTTCATTAACCTTATTGAAGAAACTTAATGGCGAAGAATCCTTCAGAGTTCTTTTTGTATCGGCAAACCAATTGTCGAATTCTTTTTTTGAAGTGTACGTGTATAGCCCGGTATGATAGGTTTCCAGGTTTTGTTTTAAAACATCCAAATCTTCAGCCAGCAGGGTTTTGCTAATTTTCTCCTGACTAAAAGCTGCAGGATAGAGTAAATTAAAAAGTATGATCAGCGATATCAGTTGTTTATTGAAGGTTATCAAGACAGGTTTATTACACATATTTTCAATTAAAGTTCTATTTGAATTTTCAGGCCTTCGTAATACTGCGCCAACGCTATAGCTAAGGCGACACGCGGTTCGGCCTACACAGTATATTTAATGCCTTTATCCGCCGAAACATTCGCGCCTCGCCTTCAGAAGCCTTCGGCGAACGAAGGAAGGAGGAATAATTTCTTAAAATTACAAAGTTTGCCAGTTACAACACCGAAATTTTATCAATACAAAACTTAACGTGATAATGTCTGTTTTTCATCATTATTGCTTCGGTTGAATCCCGACATTGCTGTTAACCGGAAATGGTGATTCGATTGTAATTTAATGACAGGCGATTAAATGAAAAGTGACTTTTTACGAAAGTAATTTCCGATAACAATAAATTGTAACAAGCCGTTTACCCTAATGAATATAAATAATTAGTAATGTGCAACTGGTTTTAGTAAGTATCATCATCGTTTTAGTGGCTACAGTGGTTTGGTTGTTGCGTAGAAATTCAAAGAGGAATAAAACTCAACAGCATCAATACGATCAGTTGATTCTTCGCTATCGGGAAGAGGTAAAAGCCAAATTATCGCAGCGTGAAGAATGGCTTTATAACATAGGAGATATTCAGTCGCAACTAATTTTTGAAGTGATTAATTTATTGCCTGAAGAGGAGAGGCGCGGTTTCAAAAGGAGACTTTCGGACTTAAGTAACAGGGTGGAAAGTACCCGCTACTATGACAATCAATTGAAAATAGAACAGTCCATTCTGGAAAATGACCTACTGGTTTTCAGGAGTGATTTATTGAATGCCCTACATGCTTCTAAATATTAAAAGCGAGTTAAGTCTTCATCTGCTATCTCAGCGCTTATCCATTAATTTTTCTGAGAAACTCTTCAGTAAATTCGGGAAATTGTGAATTGACTATCAGTAACCCAACGGTTGTAACAAAAGCAATAGCGAATAGATAAGCCAGAATGCTTACAAAATCGGGCTTAAGGTTGTCTTTCACGGACATGATCAGCTCCAGCTCTTCATTGCGGTCGTAATCTGCTGTCAAAATATCCACAGTCGATTTGCGCTCATTTTTAGCTTTTTCTATCAACTCTTCCCAATCAGCTTCCTGTAGCAGCCTAATTGAATTTCTTCTCATTTCGTCATCTAAAGCACCTAGTTTTCTGGATTTTTCAGCTGCTTTTATCAAATCTGAAGGAATTTGATCAAGGGGTAATTTATTGAAAACGCCATAAAAAGTAAGTCTGAGGTCTTTTGGAACCCATCTTTCAGCTACCCTGATGCTCTTTTCATTTTGAAGGGCATCAAACACTTCTTCCGGATATTGATTGCGATCCAGCAGTGGAAGTAGCTCCGTCGACTTATAAGTTTTTTTCTTCCTTTTGATATAAAAATGCATATTGTGAAGCCCTACCAGACAGCTGCCTGTTGCATCTTTAACCACCATGTGTTTCACGGCGGTTTCATCATTGTAAAACGATGACCAGTATTTTCTGGTGGTTTCGGTTCCGGAAGAGGACGTAGATTTCGAAATAGTCACTTTCTCCAAATTAAGCCATCGGTAATCAGCCTGCTCACCGGTAAACCAGGTAGTAAAATTCGAATCGTTTTCGATAGTAGCGAGTAGTTTAACATACCCATATTTAGGCATACCACTGATTACACTTCGGGGCGTTTTCTTCCTAATGGCATGCTTTTTAAACTCATGATAAATGGCCCATACAAAGAAAAATATCAGCGTTGACATCACGGCCAGTACAGAGGCAGGCTTCCAGGGTGCAATGAAATACCAGGGAAGGATCACTGCCAGATTTGAAAGACACCCAAAAAGGATCGTTTTGTTATCACTTTGTTTTCGTTTCATAGGAGGTGATCATAGTGCATTTGTTCAACCAGGTCAACTACAGGTAAAGCTTGTAAATATCATCAAGGAGCCACACCACTCTTCTGGTGGATATACAGTAAGATAGCTAATACTCTTCAAAATTGCATATTGGGGGAGCAGGTGATAGCAATGTCAAAACCAGCTATGGATTATTTCACCTCGCTCACCCTGCAATCCTCTACCAGATATGAATTGGCCTTCACTTTGTATTTTTTCAGAAGTTGCTGTGATCTGTCAGGGCGGGCATCCGTGATAAAAACCTGACCGAATTTTTCCTGATTAATCAGAGTGATCAGCTTTTCGATTCTCTGATCATCCAGTTTATCAAAAATATCATCCATCAGCAACAGGGGCACTTTTTCTGTCACATCTTGCAGGTAATCGAACTGAGCGAGCTTCATTGCAATCACCATCGACTTTTGCTGTCCCTGAGACCCTATTTTTTTCATCAGGAATTCATCCATTCTCAGAATGAAATCGTCCCGGTGGATACCCATCGTCGTACGCTGCAGCAGCAGGTCTTTTTTCAGTGCGTCTCTAAACTGTTGATCATAACCCGACTCAGAAAGATTACTGTTATAGATCAGGTCGATATGCTCTTTGTTGGAAGAAATATCTTCGTAGTGCTTGAGGAAATAGGGCTTGTAAGCATCAATGAATTGTAATCTTTCGGCATATATTTCTGCCGATAGCTTGCAGAGCACCTCATCGTAAGCGGCAAACAGGTCGATGTCCGGCGGTTTGCCATGAGGCCAGTTTTTTAGGAGGTTGTTTCGTTGTTTTAACTGATGATTGTATTGCATTAGGTTGCGCAAATAGTTTCTGTTGACCTGACTGATCGTGCTGTCAACAAATTTTCTTCTCGATTCACTACCTTCTTTGATGATAGAGGTGTCGTCCGGGGAAATCAGCACCAACGGCATAGAGCCAATGTGATCGCTCATTTTGTCCAGTTCCACCTTATTTACTTTGAAAATCTTCTTTTGTCGGACCTTCAGTCCGCAGGTCACCAGCACATCTTCATCTCCCCGAAACTTTCCCTGTACAACAGCCATTTTTTCCGTATGGCGAATGTTTTGGGAATCAATTGAATTGAGAGCACTTTTGGTGAAGGTTAGATAGTAAATTGCATCCAGCAGATTTGTTTTTCCGGCACCATTTAATCCCAGAATACAATTCACCTTTGGGTTAAAGGAAACCTCAGCATTTTCGTAATTTTTGAAATTCGTTAACGTCAGCTTTTCGAGATACATCTGAAGAATTATTCTGAAACAGTACTTCTGCCGGTACATTTTTATGGTCACCAGCCAGATTTTCAGCAAATAAAGTCCAAAGAACAATTAATTGAGTCACGGATGACTTCTAAATTTTGTCTAGTGACTCGTTTTTGGTATTTTCGCAGGGCGTAAAAACGAACGAATCAACTGAATGAACGGTTCGCTTATTTTACCCTAAATATTAATCTATGGCGACTACAAGAACAAAAGCACCAGCGAAACGCAAAGCTAAAGATAAATTCTCCAAAGAAACCTACATGACGTGGTTCGAAAGCATGCTTTTCATGAGGAGATTCGAGGAAAAAGCAGGTCAGCTGTATGGCCAGCAGAAGATCAAAGGATTTTGTCATTTATATATAGGACAGGAAGCTTGTGTAGCCGGAGCTGTCTCAGCATTGAAAGAGGGTGATAAATACATCACCGCTTACAGAGATCATGCACATCCGTTGGCATTAGGTTCTGATCCCAAAGCGATCATGGCCGAACTTTACGGAAAAGTAACAGGTATCTCCAAAGGAAAAGGAGGATCGATGCACATGTTCGACAAAGAGAATCACTTTTACGGTGGTCATGGAATTGTAGGAGGACAGATTCCTCTCGGTGCAGGAATCGCTTTTGCAGAGCAATATAGTGGTACCGATAACTTGTGTATTTGCTACATGGGTGATGGCGCGGTAAGACAGGGTGCTTTCCACGAGGCATTGAATCTGGCGATGACCATGAAGCTACCCGTAATTTTCGTCATTGAAAATAATGGTTATGCAATGGGTACGTCTGTTCAAAGGACATCTAATGTAACTGAATTGTACCAATTGGGAGAAGCTTACGATATGCCTTCTGCTGCTGTTGATGCCATGTCTGTAGTGGATGTACATAAGGCTGTAGAAGAGGCTGCTGCCAGAGCCAGAAAAGGAGATGGCCCTACGTTACTGGAATTCAGAACGTATCGTTTCAAAGGTCACTCAATGTCTGACCCGGCTAAATACAGAACTAAGGAAGAGCTTGAATCCTACAAGGAAAGAGATCCAATCGAGCAGGTGAGAGCAGCAATTCTGAAGAATAAGTATGCTACGGAAGAGGAATTAAAGGAAATGGATAAGGATATCAAAGCCAGGGTGATGGAAACTGTGAAGTTTGCAGAAGAATCTGAATTCCCTCCTGCTTCTGATGCATATACCGATGTGTATGCCGATCAAAACTATCCTTTTATAGATAACTAAGTATCAATACATTAGGCATTGTCATGTTTAGTTTTGTTTTGAGTGATTTTCGATATTTTAACGAGCGAATTTTGTAGTCTTATGCTAATTATGAATTCATAATTATGAATTCGACATAAAAATTGACAAATCCTTCAAGTAAAAAATCCACATAACAAATCTATTCTTGATAACCTTGTAATAAAGGTTGTATGTACTGTAAAATTTTTTTTATAAATTTGCAGCCTTAAAAATTTGAAAATGGCAAAGAAAAAGCAAAAGGAAGAGCAGGGTTACGATTTACTAGAGAACCCTGAAGCGATTTCGGATAAGATTGGACAGGTTGAAGATTATATCAACGATAAGAAAAACAGAAATGTTGTTTTTGGCGTTGGAGGCTTGATCGTTGCTGTCATTTTAGCGGTTATCTTTTTTAGATACTGGTCGGCAAGCCAAAATCAGGAAGCAAATACTGAATTGACACAAGCAGTATTTTACTTTGAATCTGATAGTTTAAGCAAAGCGCTCAACGGTGACGGTAATAACTACGGTTTCCTTGAAATAATCAATCAGTTTGGAGGCACAGAAGCCGGAAACCTGGCAAATTTTTACGCTGGAGCTACCTACCTGAGACTCGAAAGTTTTGATAACGCAGTAAGATATTTAAGCGATTTTAGCACTGGCGATCCTATCCTTGAGGCAAGAGCTCAGGCTTTGATTGGAGATGCTAAAATGGAACTGAAAGATTTCAGCGGTGCTATCAGCAGCTACAACGGCGCTATCAGCGCAAGCAATGAAGATTCTGAAATTCTTCCGTTATATGTGATGAAACTTGCTGTGGCACAAGAAGAAAACGGTGACAGAAATGGCGCTAAAGATTCTTATGCTACGATTACTAAGAAATACAAAAAATCTACTTACTACCAGGACGCACGAAAACATAAGGCGCGTTTAGAAGGTCTGTTAGCTGAGTAGCCAATAAAATATTAAGACAATAAAGGGATAGGGCGAAAAGCTTTATCCCTTTTTTTATAATTATATCTAATTAAACAAGAAAATGGCATCTTCATTAAAAAATTTAAGTGAGTATTCCCAAAAGCAATTAATCGACATTTCTGATAAGAAATTTGCCATTGTGGTATCAGAATGGAACGAATCTGTCACTGAAGCGCTGTACTCCGGAGCAATTGAGACTTTGCTTACCAACGGAGCAAAAAAAGAAAACATTTTCAGAAAAGATGTGCCAGGAAGTTTTGAGTTGACACTTGGTGCTCAGTATGTGGCTGCCGAAGATGAAATTGATGCAGTTATCTGCCTTGGATGTGTTATTCAGGGCGAAACCAGGCATTTCGATTTTATTTGCGATGCTGTAGCTCATGGTATTACCAATGTTGGAATGAAGTATAACAAGCCCGTAATTTTTGGGGTACTGACTCCTGAAAACCAAAAGCAGGCTCTTGACCGTGCCGGAGGAAAGCATGGTAATAAAGGTGATGAAGCTGCTATTACAGCAATCAAAATGCTGGGGTTTTAATCAAGGTCAGCTTTGATCAAAGCCCAATCAACGAATTATTAACCCCTTATAATTTTAAAGTTTATTAGAAATTGTCATGGTTTATTTAGTAGTAGACTTCCTGGTTCTTAAATAACTAAGCCTTTGAAATTTACAGAAGGGACTCAATTAACCGTGATAATCTCAATTATCAAAATCAATATTTAAAAAGCATAAATTTCAATGAAAGTCTTAAAATTCGGAGGTACCTCCGTCGGTTCACCTGATAGAATGAAGGGTGTTCACCAGATCATTACCCGTGATAATGATCAGAAAATTGTTGTTTTATCTGCTGTATCGGGAACTACCAATATTTTAGTTGACCTGTCTGATAAACAGAAGCACAATGATAAAGACGGCATTAAACAGGTACTGGAGACTTTATTTGATAAATATCAGGCTTTTATAAAGGAGCTTTACGCCAAAGAGGAATATTTTGAAAAAGGGAAGGGAATAGTAGACCAGTACTTTTCTGCTATTAAAGCCATCCTGGAACAGCCTCACTCCGACCAATTAGCGAAGGAACTTGTAGTGCAGGGTGAGTTGATCTCTACTAACCTATTCATCAACTACCTGCTGGAGTGCGAGCTTAATGCTAATATCATCTCCGCTGCAGATTTCATCACACTCAATGACAGTGGCGAGCCAGACCTGGATTTGATTGGTGAGAAACTCGGAGCGATACTAAAAAACGAAAGTGACAAGCAGATTTTGATCACCCAAGGTTTTATCTGTCGCAACGCCAGTGGGCAGATCGACAATTTAAAAAGGGGAGGAAGTGACTATTCAGCTACTTTGATTGGTTCGTCTATCAACGCCGATGAAGTACAAATCTGGACTGATATCGATGGGATGCATAACAACGATCCACGTATTGTGGAATCGACTTTCCCAATAGCTGAGCTCTCGTTTGATGAAGCTGGCGAGTTGGCATATTTCGGTGCGAAAATTCTCCATCCAAACTGCATTCGTCCTGCACAGCAGCGAAATGTCCCTGTTAGAATTAAAAATACAATGGACCCTGATGCTAAAGGGACGTTGATTACAAGCAATAAAAATCCTGATTCTGTCAAGGCGATTGCGGTTAAGGACGGTATTACAGCCATCAAGATCAAGTCTTCCCGTATGGTTCTTGCCTATGGTTTTCTGAGGAAGGTTTTTGAGGTTTTCGAAAGGTATAAAACTCCAATCGATATGATTACCACTTCAGAAATAGCTGTTTCAGTAACAATCGATGAGGCCAGCTATTTGACAGAAATATTGGAGGAAATCAGCCCTTATGGTACTGTGGAGGTAGATAAAAACCAATCAATCATTTGTATTGTAGGTGATTTCGTTGCAGAAAGAAAGGGCGTGGGAGTGGATATATTCAAGGCAATGGAAAACATTCCGGTGCGAATGATCTCCTATGGAGGAAGTAAGAATAATATTTCTTTGTTAATAGATACGGATTTTAAAAAGGAAGCCCTCACAGAGCTTAACAAACAGCTTTTCGGACTTTCCTGATTGCCTGTATAGAAGAAACAGATTCTTAAAATTATATCTGCATTTCAGTAAATAGTGCTTTATCTAAATCATTGATAAAGCACTTTTTTCATGTTTTAGAAAATTGTAAGTTCAGTAGCAAACAGCTTTTACACAAAAGCAAAAAAGATCAACCAGACTAGTACTAAAAGCGGGATGAGTATCGGAATGGAGTATCGGATGATATATCCGAAAAATGAAGGCATTTTAATACCTACCTGCTCAGCAATTGATTTCACCATGAAATTTGGACCATTCCCAATGTAGGTCATCGCACCAAAAAATACTGCCGCTACAGAAATAGCTTTCAGGCTTAGGATAGAGTCATGATACACACCATTAGAGTAGTTGACTACCTCTGTAGGATTAGAAATATCGGCGCCTACGGAAGCCATGGATGCAGTCAGGAAATTAATGTAAGTAGGAGCATTGTCGAGAAAACCTGACAGTGCGCCAGTTCCCCAGTAAAGGGTATTGTGAGTGATCAGGGCTGCTCCCTCTTCGGATTTGGCAAATTCTCCTACTAACTCTAATGCCGGCATCATCGTACCGAAGATCCCGATAAAAATAAAAGCGACCTCTCTGATAGGCTCGAAGCTGAATTCATTTCCGTCGAGTGCCTTTTTATCAGCAAACCTGAAAGAAAGGTAAGCACATGAAAGCATAATGATTTCCCTTAAAAAGGAAAATTTCTGTCCATCGTAATGAATTGCGGGTACCCAGCTCAGCACATTCGGATCGAGGAAAACCGCTCCTACAACAAGTGCCAGCCACAGGAAGTTTTTACTACCTGTCAACGAGATTTTTCCGGTAGGATCCGGCAGCTTTTCACCAAAGCTGTAATCGGCCTTATTGTTTTTATCGAAAAAGAAAAATGTCGCTACCAATAATATAACAGCAATTACCCAGGGCAAGAAATTATGAGTCATGGTCCAGAAAAACGGAACACCTTTCAGGAATCCAAGAAATAATGGAGGGTCACCAATAGGCGTCAGGCTACCGCCGACATTACTAACAACAAAAATAAAAAAGACAATGTGGTAAGGCTTTATCCTGTTTTTGTTCAGCCTGATGAAAGGTCTGATCAGTAGCATAGAAGCTCCTGTAGTCCCAATGACATTAGCGATTACGGCACCTATTAGCAGGATAATGGCATTTGTTGCCGGTTTAGCTTCTTTATCTACCTGAATCATGATTCCTCCACTGGCAATGTATAAACCCGCCAATAGTGCTATAAACTGAACATACTCGGCCAGCGCGTGAACTGGTCCATGTACATTGTGCAGTCCAAACAGATAATAACCAACAATAATAGCAGCCAGTACAACCGCTACAATCGGATAACTTTTATGCCAGAAATGCTCATAAAACAACGGGCCCGTGGCAATCATTAAAAGTAATAAAACAAAAGGGAAAATTGACCAGGCTGCCGGCTGATGATGTTCTTCAGCGGATGTATCATGCTGATCTGCGGAATCAACATGAGATTGTTCAACACCAGATATTTCTACTGTAGTTTCTTCATTTGCTGCATGAATCTGAACAGGTGTGGTAAGACTCAGGATTATAATAACAGCGAAAAAAAACTGCAAAAGTACTTTCATCGAAGGCATTAAATGTTTGAGTAGTTAAAGATTAATAATTCAATTCTTTTAATACAAATAATACGTAGCTGACACCAATTTGATATACGCTACTGATTGATACTTTTTGGGTAACTAGAATTATTGAAAGATGTAACTTTTGCATGGAAGCATCAAAATAACTTTACCGGCGATAAAGATAGTTCAATCTCGACCAGATATTCTCTATAATTCTAAAATTCAACGTTTTCAGACCTAAAAATTAACAATTTGAAAATAATGTTCGCTAAATTCATCATATTAATAATCATTCCACAGACAGAACTTCTGAATAGCAGTATGACTCAATAAATGGTAGTATCATCTGATTAAGTTAATATATTGTTTTGTATAATTCGCAATTCCATCGAAACTTTTAGTATTGTTGCAGGTTAAACCAAATTGTTTACCGAACCTATTGCTGTAGTATGAAGATTGCCATAGATGTGCATTACAGATCAGAAACCACAAAAACAGTGGCTGTGCTTTTTGATGACTGGGTCGACAGTGAGGCAAAGCAGTTTTTAGTAAAGTATACCGGAAAGGCAGATGACTATGTTCCCGGAGAATTTTACAGGCGTGAACTACCCTGTCTCTTAAATGTTTTGAAAGAGGTAGATGTGGAAACGATAGACTGTATCATTATAGATGGATTTGTATACCTGGGTGATCAGCAAGAACCAGGTTTGGGAGCCTATTTGTTTCAAAAATTAGAGGAGAAAATTCCCGTAATTGGAGTGGCAAAAAGTAACTTTTTGAAGAACAAAAAATCCAGCGTTGAATTATTGAGGGGGGATAGTACGAAACCGCTGTATGTGACGGCTGATGGAATCAGCCTAGACGAGGCTGCTCAAAATATTGCAAAAATGGAGGGGAAATTCAGAATGCCTACACTATTACAACAGCTTGACACCAAAACCAAAGAACCATGATTGTGCATTTAGTTTTCTTTATTCATCATATTCAAACGTCCTCTCAGAACGATCTTTGATCAGTCGCATGCTCTTGATTTCGCCGTCTTTTTTAACATGCACAAGGTTCATCTGATCATCAAACAGC
>JBCBHL010000106.1:0-20008 GCA_038525605.1 Bacteroidota bacterium | reverse complement strand
TTTAAGAGAAACTCTATCCTCTGCCTCTATCACGGCTAAGACATCAGCATTTACATCTCTAATTACTTTTCCCGTATTTACAACAGCAATCTCATTTACAGGTGCTGTTTTCAACTCAACCCACCCGACCCAATCATTTCGACCTGATGCTAATATTTCAATTGGTTTGTTTCTTGGACGTTTAACTATTTTACCTCTTATTTTTCGTAATACAACAAATTCTCCTTTATCAGATTTGGTTAAATCTAAGAAATCTATTAGTTCAATAATTCTTTTTTTGTCTGACTCTTTATATTCTTCCTTTTCCAAAATTGAATTTATTTCGGCTGTTGCTTTTAAAACATCTTGAGTTATTGAACTATCATCTTCATTGAAAGCTTTAGCTCTATCAAATAGGTTTTCTACATTGAATGCTGCTATTTTCATTATTTCTATTTTAATGTTGTTTAACGTCTAAGCTATGTTGAGTGGGGAATAGAATGTACTAACCTCACGAGCTCATTAGAGCCACACGATTCTTTAGATTTACTAAAAGTGGCGGACTTTCCAATCCCCACCAAACTTTCCCGACCGATAAAACCCCATTCATTCATAGTATGTTATGGTCATTTCTTTCCATTTTCCTCTTCAAGTTGTAAAATTGGTTCACCAGATATTTTGATAAATTCGAGAGCCTTAGAAGAACTTTGAATCTGTTGTATTGATTCAATTTGTACCTTTTGTTCTTCTGTCAGTTCTGTTTCTTCTTCTGGTTCCGGAAGTTCCTTTACTCTTATTTCAACGTTGAAACCTTTATCAATTCGGTTTGAAAGTTTGTTGAGGGATATGGTCAGGCCATTTGTTAATTCGTTCTTTCGTTCAGCATTTTTTTCCTTGTAATGCTCCTTAATGGCTTCATCAACAATTTTCTTGATTTCTTTTCCCATGCTTTCATTAGCATGCTTTTCAATTCCTTTAGTCTCTTTATCAGGAACTCCTTTATCTTTTAGGTCTTTCCTGAGTTTCTTAATTTCAAGTATCGTTTTATAGGTAGTTATAATTTTCTCTAGCGCAACTCCTAAGAAGCTTGTAACTGAGAGTCCAGCTGAGACATATAGTAGGAAGTCACTCGATGAAATGGTTTTTACTTCATATTCTACTTTCTCTCCATGAATTACCTCAGAGATGTTATTCAAAATAAAGTTCAGTTCATGAATCTCTGATTCAAGTTCAGTTAACTTGTTATTGACAAATGCTCGTGGTATTGAGTAGCCAATTTCACATTCTCCTGCGTCCAAATCATCGGACTCAATTCCTAATCCATTTAATCCTTTTACAGTTTGCTCAAGGGATGAATTGAAAGCAGTCAAGGAGTTCACAATCTCATCAATTTCTGTAAGGGCGGCTTGAGGTGTAATCTGGTTTTTTTCGAATATTGAGTCGATCTTTTCTGCTAGTTCGGTTCCAAATAAACTACTGTCGCCAATCTCATCAATTATTTGAAGCCACCCAGGGCTGAAATTGTTTGAAGCCGAAGAGTTAAGTTTCTTACTTACGGAGCTCTTTGTTTTTACCAGATTTTGTTGATGAGTGGGTTGTTGAGGTTGATTGATAGTGTTTTGCAAATGGTTTCTTAGGTTCTGAATCTCAGCAATTACCCCAGTACTTTTTAAATCCTTTTGGATCGCTTCTAGTATTGTTTTTAGTCTTTCTACATTCATATTTTGCGAGTACCTAATTAGCCATAACATTAAGTATGTGGACATATTGTCCACTTATTTACCTTTCAACAAAACTGATGCTTTAGCAGAGACATTTAACAAAACCTGCTGCCAAGCTCTATTTTAAGCGTTATCTAATTAAATATACCTACTTTGTTACTACTTGCCAACGTTTTTAGTTCACAGAGAAACTTGTCTATGTTTTCGTCCTGCACAATCGTACATTAAACGTATAATCAATCGACTAATCCTAAACTTACTACTTGATGAATCTCTTAATAAAAACTCTCTTTAAAGAAAGTTCATCGGCATGCCATCCGCAATACCCACTTTTAGGTATTTTTCTCAGTATCTTTTGATTCTGAAATACCTTTCAACACCCATCAACCCGTACTTTTCAGTCCGCCGGATAAGGCATTTACAAGCATCAGCAGCTGTAACAGATACTGGTTGCTTCTCTCCGGATCAGCATCTTCCAGCTTACGCCATTTGGTGAGGTAGTCCAGCTGAATCTCATGCAGGATACGCAAAGCATCTTTTCTAAGCCTGATGTTTTCCAACTTGGAAATACGCCTCACCTCCAACGGTGCTTCCATGATATTCGCAATACTCTCCAGACAAGTATCATAGTCTGTCAATATCAGCTTAGTTAGCTCTTTGGAAACCTGTGGATCTTCTACCAAATCCGCAAACTCCTTCATGATAGCTGTATCAGCATTCAGTAGATTCGATTCTATCTGAATGAGGCGATACTTCAGGAATGGCCATTCTTTTGCCAGCTTTTTCATCTGTTCAAAATCTTCCGGATACTGCTTATGAAACTCTTCCAAAGCTGCTCCTATACCAAACCAGCCTGTCAAATTATACCTCGACTGACTCCAGCTAAACACCCAGGGAATAGAACGAAGATCATCCAAAGACCGCTGACCCGTTCTGCGTGCCGGCCTGGAACCAATCTTACTTTGTTCCAATACATCAATAGGTGTGGCTTTTGCATAAAAATCTATGAAATTTGGATGGTCGAGCAGTTTGCGGTACGTTTTCCGCGCCAGATCTACTAAGCGATCCATCATTTCATAGAGGTAATCATCTCTCGAATCAGTACCCTCGATCATGGCCTGTCTGGCCGTTCCTGCCACAAACATCTCCAGATTATAGGTCGCCGTGAGGCGGTTGGCAAATTGATTGGCAATGGTTTCTCCCTGTACTGTCATTTTAATCTGACCACTCATCGAGCCTGAAGGCATGCTGTCCAAAAACCGGTGAATCTTCCCTCCTCCACGGCTAATCGTCCCACCACGTCCGTGGAAAAAGCATAGTTTCACGCCCAATTCATCAGCTACTTTTGTCAGGTTTTCTTCAGCCTTGTAAATGTTCCACCTACTGGTCAGAATTCCACCGTCCTTATTGCTGTCGCTATAACCCAGCATCACTTCCTGTGTGAAGTCTGACAGTTCCTTCCTTTGCTTTTCAATCACCGGGTGGTTCAAATAAGCTGTTAAGATTTCAGGTCCTGCAATCAGATCATCGATGGTTTCCAGCAGTGGTGCCACTGGCAGGTTTTCATTATGCAAGCCTACTTCCCGTAAAAAGACAAATACCAGCAACAGGTCGCTTAAACTACGGGTCATGCTGACTATAATGGAACCTATGCCATCTGTGCCATATTCATCGATGTAGGTTTTTACCTCCCGCAGATAACCAAGCACATTATCTGCTTCCGGTCCGGCAGCAGTTCCAGCCACTAAAAATGGTCTGTTACTTTTCAATTCCTTATTCAAAAACTCCAGTCGCTCTTCCTCGGTCCAGCTACCATAATCATGGTTTTCTTCACCGGAAGCTGCCAGAATCTGACTGATTGCCTTTTCGTGGTAATCACTGTTTTGCCTGATATCTAATTTCGCCAGGTGAAAACCAAAACATTGTATCATCCGCTCGATTGGGAACAAACATTGCCTGGCAATCTTTTCTGCGCCCATGTCGATCAGCAGTTGTCTCAATTTCTTTAGTTCATCAGACAAATCATCTGCCGAACGAAAATAACTCATCTTTCCCATTGTGTGATTGTCAGCAATGGTTTGATCCAATCGAATTATTAGAAGATTTACATATTGCCGCAACGGCTCTGAAGGATTTCTTTGCAACGCTTCCTTCCCTTTTTCCATGAAAAGACCAGCTACCAGTTGAATTTCCTCCAAGAACTCCTCAGGAATATTGTGCTGATAGCCCGAAATGCTCAGCTGTGCTGCCAGTTCCATCAGTTGCTTGCGAACCATTTTTAGCGCTGCTCGCCGATGAAGCCTTAGAGTGGAAGCTGTGAATTCAGGAGTCACGAACGGATGTCCATCCCTGTCACCACCTACCCAACTCCCAAACTGCATAATCGGAAATTGTTCCGGCCATTCCAGTAATTCACTGGTAAAACCATGTGCCTCCCATGCATCCTGCAGTCGTTGATCTGTTAAGCGTACTGCTTCCGGAAATACATTAACAAAATAATGCATCAGGTTATTTCTTTCATCTTCCAGCCTTGGCTTTTCAAGATAAATCTCTCCTGTACGCCACCAGCGCTCCATCAAACCGATGATTTCCCGCTTTAGTCCGGCTTGTTCCGAAGTAGACCAATTAGGGTTTTCTCTTTTTACCAATAACAGATACAATTCCCGGTGGATGTCTAAAACGGTCAGACGCTTGGCCTCTGTGGGGTGTGCTGTCAGAACAGGAACTACTTTTACCTCCTTCAGCTTTTCAGCAATTTTTTGTTCGTCAGTGGCAGCAGCCTTCAATTGACTCAACATCTCTCCCCACGATCCTCGTGTAGATTGTAGTCCAAAAAGTGTTTCTGCCTTTCTTCTGTACTGAGTGGCCGCATTTTCTTCTGCCAGATTGAGCAACTCAAAGCAAATCCCGATAGCCTGCGTCAGCTTTTCATTGGAATGATCACCAATTTCTGAAATCCCCCGACCATCAAATGGCAAAACCTCGGCCAGGTCACTTTCACCGATCGCGGTGAGCATCTCCTTAAACATTGCAATCAGGTAATGGAAGTCGGTTTTTATTTTAGCAAGTCCTTCCTGCTGGAGTAATGCATGTGTCATTTCACTATTTTGTTTCATAATAAATTCAACTAAGACCGTTTTCAGTATTCATCTGAATAGAACCAATATTGGGAGGTTTGTTGTATCTGATTTCCAAAGCAGCTAATCATCAACCAATTGCGTCTTAAGCTTATGTATTTGAAATGAATCAGCTTTAGAATTATTCAATCAAGTGCAAAATAATCGACAGGTAGAAATACCAAACTGATGATTTTGGGATACATAACTGATAAATATCAGTTGAAAAATGTAATAGTTTGAATTTGCGTGAAATTAGGAATGGCTCACAAACTTACTGAACTGTTCACAGCATTGAATACTTATGAAAAAGGCGAAAACTGAGGTTAATCAGGCTACTCCTATTCACTTTTTTGCCTTCACACCAGCGGTTCCCCTCATGAGTTGGTAACTACTTCAGGCCATTTTTTATTTTGAAAGCAATCCTGCAAATCAATGATCCAATCTGTTACTTCAACCATTCTTTCCAGGGAATCAGAAACGGCAGTATCACCACCCATACAACAAAGAAAATTGCCATTGTTTTAGGAAACGGCATCTCATTGCGAAAGCAAGGGAGTGCAACCACTAATAGCCACGTTCCTTTGTAAATCAGCTGAAGTAACAGCACAGGAGAAAACAAAAGTGGCTTCCATAATCCTAAAAGTGACAAAACTGCTATTGCTAGCCACAGACATCCTACCAGCCTGATAACTTCTGTTGGTTGATAAGCATTTCCAAAAGTTGTCAACGCCGCATTTTTGGGATTTGCTATTGCTGACAAAGCTATTTGCCCTGCAACGATGATGTTGAGCACATATATAATTCTTAACCCAATCATTCTGATAATATATTTTTTTCTTCAGCTAGTCTTTTAAAATTATTCATGACCTCCGGTAGGACCGATTTAAATCCTCCTCCCAGCATTAAACCAAACAGCCTTTTCAGAAATCCGGTGAACCTGATATCATCCGTAAATTCAATTTTATCATCAACACGTTTCAATGTCCTTTTGATTTCAAGAGACCCCACTGGCATTTTAGTAATAAAGGTGTAAGTCCTATCATCCATTACTTCACTGATCCAAAAATTAAGCTTTGGCCCTTTTTTAGGTACCAGTGTTCCTCTGGCTCCTTCGGAAAAACTCCCTGAAAGACTCGCATCAAGAAGTTCGGTGTCCCATTCTTTCCATCGGGAAACATCTATTAATAAATCCCAAACCGTAGAGTAGGAACTGTTTATTAAAATTGAATACTGAAAGTGATAGTTAGTTTGTTTCATTGGAATGTCATTTTATTGAATTCAAAATTCTAAAATGATTTAGACAAACTACTGCACCTATGTTAAGTTCTGTTTTTGGCTGGCCAGTTTTTTTCTGATTCTACTCAGCGATTGAGGAGCTACCCCGAAAAATGAAGCCAAATGTTTCAGCGGAATTCGACGTAGCATTTCAGGTTGATTGTCAAGTAGCCTTTGATAGCGGTTTTCTGCAGTCTCCGATTGTAATTCTTCTAATATCTCCTCAGTGAAAAATTGTACTTCCTGGGTTATTTTACGAGCAAAATGATTCCAGGAATCCAACTTCAGCAGTTCTTCGTTTTCCTGAAAGGTTGTCTCCCATACCACGGAGCTTTCAATGGACTGAATATATTCGTTTGCTCTTCTACCTGAATTAAAACTTACCTGAGACGTAAAACAATAGGGTGCTATTGTGAAGAATTTGGTCATCTCTATGCCCTCTTTTATGACAAAGAATCGGAGTAGCCCACTTTCAAGAAAATATAGGTTTTTACATACCTGGCCTTGCTCCAGTAAATTATAGTTGGGCGGTAATTCTCTTCTTCTGAAGGACCTTGAAATGATTTCCCAATCTTTGACAGGGATATCAACATACTTTGCCGCAAATCTCTTAAATGCTTCCAATGAGAGAATACTTACCGTTTTGACTTTTGTCCTACTAACTAAAAAATCATCCAATAATTGTTGGATTATCTAATGACAGCCGAACTTTATTTTGAACTAGCACAAACTATTGTTTTTTGACATTATCACGTTAAGTTTTGTATTGATGAATTTTCGATGTTATAACTGTCAAACTTTGTAATTTTAAGAAATTATGAATTCATAATCACTGTTCTCCGGGAAAAATCTGTGTAAAAAACAGTTCTGATATTGCTATTCGGAAATGAGCTGTAGCTTTTAGGCTTAAAATCTGCGCAAAGGCGGGCTGGATGGTTCGCCATTGCGACTGCCAAAAAACCCGGCTGAGCAGGGCGGCCTGTGCCGTGATTTTTTTGGCTTGACTTTTTTGGTTCGTTTTTGTGTCTAAGACAAAAATGAACAGACCTAAGAGATTCAGTCAAACTTAAGGTTGAGGGGGGCTTACTTTTGCGTATACATCTAAAATGTCGCATTAAATAGCAGTAGACCAATTTTATTGGGATATTTATTTTAACCGGACACTAATGAATTAAATTTCAAAAATTCAACTGGTACTTCAATTGAAAATATGCATAATAAATCTGTCGCGATAACTTTTCTCTTAGGAGAACCTGATTTTATTCGAGTTGTTTCCGGATTCGCTTTTTTTCTGTGGGGCAAACAGGAAGAAAAAATATGAAATATTGACAGTTCTCTTGTCAAATAATTTCAGTGATCATGCGACTTATTTCTGACGTCTCCCCGGCCGATACTTGTCATTCAATCCAATCCCTGACAAAATCATTTGTGTGCACTTTTCTATTCTGGAAATCCTGGTCTTCTCCTGCTTAGGCTGAGAAAAATGTATGATATATCCCCTTTGCCTTCCCGGAGTTAGTGCCTCAAAAGCAGCCTTGAAAACAGGGTCTTTCTCAAATCTTAACTCCAACTCTGCGGGAATCGGTTCGGGATTCTTTTTAAATGGAACACTTAATCCTGCTTCTTCGATGCTGATTGCTTCAAAAATGTACGATTTCACAGTCTCTTCTATTTGCTGAATCTCATAGAGATTTTTAAACCTGAATAGTCTTGCTGCCTGCGAATTCGGACCTGGTTTTATCAACAATTGCCGTCCATCCGCCAGCAAGGCCCCTTTGAAAAAACTGATACTGCAATATTCATTGAATGCACTTACTATCAACACATTGTTTCCCTGAAAGGTATAGCATGGAACTCCCCATTTGCATTCCTCAGTTAATCCGCATGCATTGACAATTTGACGCAAATACTCTAGCTCTGCAGTCCATCTATGGACTTTGCAATCGGTAGTTCCTCCCAACGGGCATCTTCCACATCCTGCTGTAAGGTAATGATCAACCGACTTATTCATTAGTCCTAATTTACGAAAATTACATGGGATTTTGCAATCACGTTTAATGCTTAGCTGGCTATAATACTTAGCTATTGTTTCTGTTTCCCGATGACCAATTTACTAAGCTCATCAGTAACATCCAGCTTCGACGATTTAGGAAGGTTGACATATCCCATGCCACCAAAAATCACCTCCCAGTAACCACCTTCCTCAACAATCATCTGACCAACAACTCTCAATTCAGATTCACTGAGTACTGACGGTAAACCTATTACCTCCAGGTCGTACGAAGATTCGGTATGAACTCCTTTAAAAATAAACGCCCCACCATCTGTTTTTTCTGGCAAAACCTCTATGATCGTTCCATAACTGAGATGTGGATTAAAAGGGTCATTATGCATCAATTTGAAAAGGCACTCAGAGACTTTGACCACTTCATAGGGACCTGTTGAAGCTTCTTCAGGCACATACATGCTGATTTCAATAGTTTCTTCGCTCATTTCAAGCTATGATCGTTAAATTATAGTACATCCGAAATACCCAAAAACCTCTTATCATAACATCAAATACAGACAAAATTCAGACAAATGGTATTTTTAGATTTTCAAGAATCTCCTTTCCTTCGGCATCATTTTCCACTAAATAATCCAGTGTTTCATTACTTGAATAAAGCCTAAGGGTATCGGAACGGCTCCAAATATTTCTCTTACGATATCTTACCTTTTCTATTGAGGAAACCTCAATAATTGTTTCTTTATAGGTTCCATATAAGCTAATTGTTGACAAATGCAGCTTTTTGTCAATAATCTGAAATTGAAAAATGGTATACTCATTAATCCATCTAATCAAAACTCCGATCAGGTTACCAACCGCTCCAGCAATTAAAATATACTTACTGGCATCAAACAATCGCATTGGAATCAGCTCCACAACAAAATATAACGACAGTAAAATCAATGGCACAGTTAATTCTGCTAAAATCAGCTTAATTATCCTCCTCTTGATTGTTTGTTCCCCTGAATTACTCAACTGTCAATATGTTTTAAATATGTTAGTAATACGTATCACTGTTAAAATCTCTCTGATACTCGTTCCAGCTTGTCAATTGCTCTTCATCGTAAAAATCTAAAATGGCAGCTTTGATGCGCTGCTGAAATTCTTTCATGCCTGCTGTACCAATATCATTTCGAATAAAACTCACTCGCTCATCAGCCTGAAACACGATACCTTGCCTGATCTCATCGGCATATCCTTCATTGTCCTTCCCTGTTTCCCTATTGACAAATACTGCCCTCAAACGACTAACCATCACTGCTTTGTTTTCACCAATGGAAAAAACTCCGGCATATAAGAAAATCGTTTGTGGGGTAAGCGTCACGGTCGCTACTCCAATAATCGCTCTTAAAATAAAGTATGCTAACACCGGAAGCGCTAATAACAACAAAAATTCCACCTCAAAGTACCACGCCAGATAAATACATCCCCCGATGAGTAAACCATAAAATATAGCTAGTGGTATATTTCTGAGACTTTTTGTAATGACTACTGTTTCCATAATTTTGATGGTTTCGTTACTCCAATAAAGAACAATTTCAAATCAATTGAACACTAAAGAATAGACATGATCACATTGAGTTTTGTATTGAATGATTTCCAACATTTTAACGATCGAGTTTTATAGTCGCATATTTAACTATGAATTCATAATTATGAATTAAGTACAAAAGCTCACTAATCCTTTTAATCAAAAATCCATATAACAAATCTGTAGTGATAAACTTTAATTCTGATAAATTTCTCTTTTCAGTCGACTTCCAATAGTCTTCAATAATTCAACCTGATGATATCCAGTTTTCAGCTGTTGCTTACTGATCTGAATAGGTAGATTCATTGTTGATTTTCATGGGGATCGTAATTCCTCCTGGCATTTGAGGGTTGTCCTGGATATTAGCCTCTCCACTAATCTGCTGAATGAATTTAGCATCCATAATCCATCCCGTTTTTCTATCAATCTTAATATCTGCATCCATTGTACCGCTGAGATCATATTTCGTTTTCATTCCGTTGACCTCTACCAATTCATCCTTACGGGCTGTCTCGATTTTAGATTCTCCTTTTATCGCAAAATAGTCAGATGCTACCTCCTCTAATCTGTAAGTAGTTTTCATATCTATCGAAAACCCTGTTTCCAAAGTAGTCGATGAATTCCACTGATCACCCTTAGCTACTTTCTCCCTGGGATAAATAGAGGTGATCATCTCTATATTTCCTTTAAAAGATTTTTCTCCGTAAGAATTCATCAGCTGCTCTCTCATTTGGGCCTGATTTGCTTCGGGAAGATCTCCAAACTGTTCGATTATATCATCGAACAAAGCGTCAAGATTTTTCACTTCCAGTACTTCGCCATACTTACTCAGCCTTACCTGAAATGGTTTGTCTTTCATTGCCCTCAGTGCTTTCACATAAGGCTCTTCGTCGGTTTCATCTTCCGAATCATAGGCAGTTGTCCCCTGTGGCATTGACATACTAAACGCAAGTGAATTATAAGACACATCCATATCAAAACCTTCTTCTGTAACAGATTTTACAGTGTAGGAAATTTTTCCTGCAACTGTAATCTTGATTTCCATGTCCATACCCATGATCTGCTGTTCGACAGTTGAAACTGCCTTAGTGGTCTGCTGATAAGTCTCTCCTTTTTTTAAGTTTAATTGAATTGCTGATTTCTGCGCCCAACAAAATGAAACGCAGATTAGTAATACTGGAATTATCAATAACTTTTTCATAACTGTTTTTTACTTTTAGTTTCCCGGTGTAAAGATCTTTTCCTCTCTTACAAGCGATCAACAATCATGCCGCAGGATTTAAGACTACTTCTGTAACATTCTGACGCACAGATGGTCAGTTTTACAAACTTTACATTCCTGTAAGATACAGCTTGTTTGGCAAATACAAATTTCAGGCTACCACATTTTCCCAATGACAGTTACCATCGAAGTATCAGGGTTTAATTTGCCCTTCCTCAATCAGTTTCTTAACAACAATTTCCGTTACGTCACTTTTAAACTTGAATTCATCCCGAATATCCAACACATATGCTTTGATTTTCATTTTTATAATCGGATGTGGGTCTTTATATTCATTTAGGAAAATGATCGTTACGGGCTTGTTAACATATACGTATTTAGAAACTCTGGCTGCTTCTGTAGCAATCTCTCTGCATTTTTGCGTGTCAGCACTTAGGGGCAAATAAATCTCAGATACTACCTGGCAGTTTGATTCTCCCGCATTGGCATTAGAAACTGATGAATTCATAATTTCACTGTTAGGAATAGAAACCAGGTTGTCATCAGGTGTCACAATACGGGTGGATCGCAAGCCTATCTCCACGACCTCACCATAGTAATTTCCTACTGCTATCTTATCCCCGGAGTTAAAAGGCTGATCAATCAAAATCACGATACCTCCGAAAATATTTTTCAAGATGTCCTGCGAAGCAAATCCCACTGCCACACCAATAGAAGCAGAAAAGGTAAGGACGGTTGTCAAAGGAGGCTGAAAAACCCCTGCTATGATCAGAAATACCACAGAAATCCAACCCAAAATCTTTACCACCGGGATGAAGCTTTTGATCGTAATGCGGTAGTTAGTACTTTTCTCTGCAAGGATTTCGAGAATCTTAGAGGTAAATCTGATAAGGAAATAACCGATCACCAGAAACACGATAGCCCAGAAAATTTTCCAAAAAGAGATCAGCTCAGAAATACTGGGAGCTTTTACAACTGACTTTTCTTTAGCAGCAACCGGGACTCCCATCACTTCTTTGCTGATGGAATCCAATTCATCGGCGATCTTTTCAATATTAGACGCTTTTTCCTTTTCCTCAATACTTAGGGTATCACTTATACTTGCCGTAGAATCGACCTGAGCAATAATTGTGAAAACAGGAAATAAAAGGCAAAAAATCAATAAATACTTCTTCATAATTAATGGATCAGATTCTTAGCTTTTAAAACTGCAATGACACTTCTGTACACTACTGTATTGATCATAAATTGCTCATCATTAAAAACGATGATACCGTCTTTTTGCAAGGCAAACAAAGTATGAGTACAGGATTCTCTGTTCTCATTCAACACCTCACTGATCTCTTTGGCATTGAGCCCGTCATGAAGTACAAGCGCCAATAAGATATAAATTTTGTCCATCGAAAGAACTTTTAAGAAATTGAGATTAGGCTGATTGAACTTGCCAATGGTGATTGTATGTTCATCGACTTCCCTGGTAGACATCAGCCAAAACTTAAGAGCAAGACTGACATTACTTTTAGAAAAAGTATTGAGGCCATCAAAAAACTGTTCTTTCAAGTAAACCTGCTGTTGCTCTTCATTCAATTTTTGAAACTTTTTGTCGTGTTTGTGTTCCTCTTCTACCAAAAACCTGATATTGAAACCACTTATTCTATTTCGTTTCCAGATCACATTGGTAATCTGTTCTTTTGAAAAGCTTTTCATTTCGATCTGATTGGTGAAAAAGTCCTGAATATTGATCGATTTGGTGAGGTAATTCCAGCAATAAATAGTAGAGGTGGCAATCCAAAAAACATTTCTACAAGTAGCTGACATAATCTCGAACAGAGCGTTCATTGCATGAAAACCATCGGTTTTTCGCAGGTAGAGATTTTGAATATTTTCCAAAACGATTATTTGTTTGCTGCCACCATTGAGATAGGCAATCAAATTCTCCTGATTGGAAACACCTTTCTGATTGATCACTTCAGAAAGTAGCCTGATAAAATCTTCCGATCGGCAAATGCTTTCATCAATTGACCACCTTTTGATGCTGTAAGCAAGTCTGCCTTTTTTGATTACATAGTTGAGAAAAGTAGTAAATCCGCCCCACTTTTCACCTAATACAATAGTGGTAACATAGCGGTTTTTATTCCAGTTGCCATAGGCCTCCTTAAAAGCCTCGATTTCGGCTTCACGCCCTTCAAAAAGTTCGAGATCATCGAGTGGTTCTATTTTATACAGCCTTCTGTAGATCAATGGCAGCTTGTCGATTGCGCTCTGAGATTCCAGTAAAAAGTCTGACACATCTCTGGTCAACACGGGTTTAGCCCGGGTTAGAATAAACTTATCTCTGAGAAAAGCAAGTCCGTCGTTTACCTGATTGTACGTCTTTTTCAGGAAGGAGGTAAAATTTCGTTTCCCCTCCTCGAACTCCTGTTGTAATTCTTTCCTTACTTCTTCGGCCTGAAGTGTCGCTTTTGCTTTTGTAATCCTAAGTTTAAGGTCTTGTACATTTTCATGTACCGTTAGCTTCATAATACTTTCACAAAACCGGCCAATGGCTTCATCCAGTTTCAGAATATTACCGGCAAGTGACTCTTCCAGCTTTTTTCTCACATCAGCAAGTCTGGCCCCTGCTCTTTTGAGACCTTCCATTGCAATAGAAACGACTTCCTGCTCGTTTCTGCCCTCATCGGCACTGGTAGATATAGCTGAATTTACACTGAATGTAATGATATGATCCAGGTCAGAGACTTCCAGTGTTGTCTTTTCCAGCGAAGTAAAAAGGCCATTCTTAATTTTATCCAAATCGCTCTGAAAAACACTTAGAATCTCAAATTTTATCAGCTCATTGAGAGAGACCTTATTGAGTTCGTCCTTGCTGACAGGCTCCTGAAATGAATCACTTTTCAATAAAACATGATCCTGTGCAATCAAATCTACGTGTTGCCTGATATCGATTTCGAGTTTGTTGATCAGTCCGGTAATATTTCTGCTGGCAAGTTTTTCGCAGAGTTTCGGCACCAGTTGCTGATCCAATGTTTTATTGGCCTGGTACACAATTTTTTTCAGCTCCTTCACAATGGATTCCTGATCCTGCTCCAATGTCTCCATAGCACGATCGATAAAATCCTGAATCGCATTGATCTCCGGTTCAATGTGTTCGATCAGCTTTTTGATTTGCGCACTTTGAAAATTCCCGAACTCAACCTGAGCGTTATATTTCAGAATATGGATGTCGAGATCTGAACTCCACTTTTCCATAAAAGCATAGAAAGTATTGCTCCACCCATCGAAATGACTATTCCAGTTAGTTTCAGCCTTCTCAATTTCGGCAGTCACTTTTTCAGTTTTAAAATTTCTGCCCGGCAGTTCCATCGTTCCGGCTTTCTCAAGATCATCCCGGAACTGATTCTCCAGTTGATCCATGATGTTAGCTACCTCATTTTTTACAGTCGTTTTGATAGACTCTGCGGATTCTCTTATCGCTGTTATTTGCGGCTCAACGGCTATCACATCTGCCTTTTGAAAGTCAGATTCCCACTTTTTGAGCTTACTATATGCTTCCAGCTTGCTTTTAAAAATAAGGTCAGTAACAGGTTTCAAACTGCTAATCAGCTCAGCGTGAAAATATTTCCTTGTTAGGTTTCTGAGTAATACTTCCTGATTCCAGTAGTTAATCGGTTGCTTATTGCTTTTGATTACATTACCAATCCTCGCTGGAATTTTGGTCACATTAAAGGACAGTCTTTTAAAAGACTTAGCGATTTTCAGAAAGAACGAATCACCGGTCTGTGCAAAAAACCGCTCTTTACTTTGTACCTGATTGGTTTTCTCCGGAACCGTTTCAAAGGCCTGATTCAAGGAGGTGATGAGGCCTGAATAGATTTCTGAAAACCTTACAGGATCCTGTTCTACACATTTCTCCTGTATGAGATCGTAAAGCACCTTTTTATAATCAACGACCAGTTTGTCATCTTTGTCCAGCTGATAACTTGCATTGAACTGATCAGCGATCTCAAGAATCCGGATCATTCGGGCGATTTCATCATCCAGATCATCGGCAACCATTGCCACAAACTTGTCCTGTAAAATCTCCCGAACCTTAAAATTGGTTTTGTCCCCCTGGTTTGTCATTCTAAAAAATCGGCTATTAATCAAAAGGATGTCACGACTGGTTTGATAAATATCTTAGCAATTTCTGACAGAATACAATTCTCATCCACATAAATCCGCAATCGACTCAAGCCTTAATAGCTTACTTTCAGAAAAAATGAATCTTCAGACAACCTAACGTGGTGATATCCAACAGAAAGTAATCATTTTTAGCAATATTAATCCCGTATTGATCAATTATTATTCAAGTCTCTAAAATATCACCAACTGAAACTCTCAATTTTGAAGCGAATGACCATTTCTCAGGCGGAAAATTCACTGCTTGACATTTTTAGACAAGTCCGCTGTCTGTCTTTTTATTACTTTTAGGACATGGCAAATGGTAGTTTTAGTTTAATCAAGTGCGGAGAAGTAGAAATTGCTGCCTCATGTGAGACTCAGGATGGCAACCAAATGGAAGCTTATTTACCAAGTACAGTACTATTTTTTATGCAAACTGGTCAATTGCACATTGAAACAGGTGGCCAGTTGCATACTATTGACAGAAATAACTTCGGGTTGCTAAGAAAACATACAAAATGTAAATTCCACAAAACATGGAGCAATGAGGAAGCAGGAGCCAAAACATACGGTTTTGTATTAACTAATGCTTATATAAACAGAGTTGTTGAAAAGGTATCAATACCAAAAAGCACAAGAACTACAAAAACAACATTTTTATCTCTCCAACCTACAGAGTCTCTAACAACTGTCATGAATTTTTTGATCGATCATGTTGACAATGACGAGGATATAGATCCTGTAATGGTAGAAACCAAAACTGAAGAAGCACTGAAGGCCTTACTCATTGCCAACGAGGATGCTGCCAGTATTTTCAGGGAGTTTTCCATTGCTGAGATTGCAGATCTCGAAAAGCTGATGGATCATAATTTCCTTTATAATATCCCACTCAAAGAACTGGCCATTCGGTCTGGCAGGAGTTTATCCAGCTTTAACAGGGATTTCAGGGCTATTTACAATGACACTCCACATAGATGGATAATGAATAAAAGGCTGGAATATGCCAGGTATCTGATGTTTACGGATCATAAAAGACCCTCGGAAGTTTTTCTTGCTTCAGGATTTGAAGACCTGTCTCATTTCAGCAGATCTTTCAAGAAGAAGTTTAACATCACTCCTTCACAATTTTTCAGTAAGCTGCCAGCAAAAGAGGGTGTTTCTTAAAGCAAACGATCAGAAGAAGTTCCTACTGATCGATCGCAAATGTTCATTTAAATCTTTAAGAATACGCTGTTTTCAAATTAAGCAAGCTTTATCGGTAGCTCAGTTATTCGTCTGTCAGTGAGCCGGCGAACAGCATTTGCCACAGCTGCTGCTATTGGTCCCAATGGAGGTTCGCCAACCGGCAAAGGCACCTCCACTCCTTTGACCAGATGTACTTCTATTTCGCGGGGCGAATTCTTCATCAACGTCATGTCGTAAGGCCCGTAAATCGTAGGATATAGCTGTCCGTCTTTCAAAGTCATCTTTTCATGTAATGCAGCGCTCATTCCCATGATAATCGAACCTTCACACTGCGCTTTTACCTGGTCAGGGTTTACGGCCAGACCACAGTCCAGCACACAGACCACTTTATGAACTTTTATCTGCTGGTTTTCTATAGAAACAGTTACTACATGCGCACAGGGAGAATTTCCATCAATAGAAGCAGCGATTCCCATTGCCCGGTTATCCCTGATTTCTTCTGTATAGCCTGCTTTATCGCTAGCTACCTTAATGACATTTTTGATCCTTTTACCTTCTTCGCCATCTCCTACTTGTGTCAGACGAAACTCTACAGCATCCTTTCCTGCTTTGATCGCCATTTCGTCAACAAAGCTCTCGATAGCAAACGTATTGGCCAGCAAACCAAGACTTCTCCACCAACTGGTAGCAAATGGTAGCGTACTGTGCCATTGCACTGCCCTGAAATTCGGAATGTTTCGATATTGGATACTCCCTCCTCTCATGGCACCAACATCTGTTCCGATGATACCGTGTAGTGCATCCGGTACTATAACAGACCCAATAGCTACATTGCCGCTGGCAAAATGGTGCTCAAGTCCTTCCAGTAAATTGTCTTTACCCAATTTACCTTTCATGACATGATGAGTGGGCGGTCTGAACATATCATTCTGAAACTCTTCCTTCCTGGTAAAGAAGTATTTAACAGGTTTACCAACAGCAATCGATAATTGCGCAGCTTCTATGGCATGACTGGTATTAAGCCTTCTGCCGAATCCCCCTCCCAAATAAGTAGGAATGACATTCACATTTTCAGGTTCTATTCCAAGAGCTTCCGCAACCTGTTTTTGCGTGACACCAATTACCTGTGTGGAAATGATGATCGTAGCTTTTCCGTCTTTTACATGAGCCACTGCTCCATTAGGTTCTATCTGCGCATGTGCACCAATCGGGCTTTTAAATTCCATTGTCACAACTCCCTCATCGTCATCACGCAGCGCTGACCCCTCCTTCTGGATGACCATTTCATTCCCGTTCCCGACAGAAATAATATCTCTGATATCCTGCTCTGTCCATTTTTTAGAGACTTCCCAGTCAACTTTGAGTTTAAACTTTGCTGATAATGCCTGAGGGTAGCTATTAGCAACAATTCCTACCCAATTATCCATCTGAACAACTCTCACAACACCGGGCATTTTTTCTGCCTCTTCTATATTAGCGCTTTTATACTTAGCCCCAACATGTTCAGGTCTGACGATCACAGCGTGCAACATATCCGGCATTTCTGCATCCATGCCAAAAATTGGCTCTCCAAATACTTTAGCCCTCAGATCTATTCTCGATACTGGCTTACCAATAAATTTATAGTCTTTCATTGGTTTCAACTCTGGTGAATCCGGAACCTCCCAATCTGTAACACCTGAAACAGCTTCTGCATAAGTCATCTCCTTTCCACCACTGCTCAGGATACCATCTTTTGTGTTGATTGCAGCCATTTCAACGTTCAGCTTTTTGGCAGCTTCCGATTTTATCATTTCTCTCATGGTAGCTGACATCTCTCTCAGGGGAATCCATAGCTGTGCAATTGAAAGGCTTCCACCAGTACTCAAGCTATCTACAATTCCTGTATCTGTTGCGGCCGCTATCACCTGCACCTGATCCAACAAAACATCCATTTCATCGGCTACCATCTGAGCAATCCCTGTAAAGGTCCCTTGCCCCATTTCCACTTTTGGCGAGTGAACAATCAGGTTATTGTCTTTGGTAACTTCAAACCATAAATTGGGTTCAGTACCACTGCCTGAATAGGGAGATACTATTGTTTCCATCATACTGTAGGCAGATCTTCTGAGTGGATTCCTGAATACATAAGTACCCAGTGCCACAACACCTATCGTTCCTATGCCGCCTCGTACTAAAAACTTACGACGTGATATTTTCTTGCTCATAATTTAACTGATAGGGTTTTGGTTTGATATTTCTGCTGCCCGGTGGATTGCTTTCCTCATGCGATAGTAGGTAGCACACCGGCACACATTGATAATATTCTGATCTATATCATCATCTGAAGGGTTAGGGTTTTCACTTAGCAACGCCGCAGTTGCCATGATGAAACCAGGCTGACAGTAGCCACACTGAGGAACCACCTCTTCTATCCAGGCCTGCTGCACAGGATGCGGCTTTTCCGGAGTTCCCAGCCCTTCGATGGTAACCACATCCTGGCCCGCAGCAAATTTCACTGCGTAAGAGCATGATCTGATGGCCTGACCGTTGACATGTAAAGTACAGGCGCCACATGCTGATTTTCCACATCCGAACTTTGTTCCTTTCAATTGAAGAACATCGCGGACTACCCACAGCAGAGGTGTGTTTTCATCCTCGACCTCTACAACCTGTGGTTTTCCATTTATATTAAATGAGATTTTCATATTGAGTATGCTTAAATAAAAGTTATAAAGGTTATTCTTCAGGGATTACCGCCCCGTCTTCAATCCATTTTTTTACTGCTTCCCGGTATTCATCGAGCGGAACAGGAGGTTTCGTCCTTTCTTTGCCATTGGCATCCACACCCGGATTCCACGCCCACAAGACTAACTCATGCTCGGTCAGATGATGTTCCAGTTCCTTCAGGCTTCTGTTTCCATTATTTTCTCTATTGAGCATTGATTTGGCGATCTCAACCCTGGAAAGTCCCTCCCACTTCATTTTTGCAGGGGCCAGACTCCATTCAGGAGCACCAGGCACGCCAGAGAAATTATTGTTTTCACTCTGATGACAAGTGGTACATTTGGTCGCGTCATAACCAAGGTTCTCTTTTCCACCTCTCATACCAAAATAGTGGGGATGGCTGTCATCACCCTGTTTGGGGACATTATCATTGGGATGACAGTTAACGCATCGGGTGCTGGTAAGTACATCCATCATCTTTCGGAAATTCTCTTCGTTGGAAGGAAGCACAGTCTTTTCTTCCGCAATGGGTGCTTCTCCGCCTGTTGGCTCTTCACTTTTTGAAGCAATCAGAATTGTTGCAATCATAAAAGTCGCGAGACTGAAAATAGCAATTTTTTTCATCGTGCAAATAGGTTATCAATTGGTCTGCTTTCTCAATTTACAACCAATTGTTCTTATGACACTTGTCTGAAAATGTCAATGTTTGGCGAGATGCTAAAATTGTTTGGGTGCTAAGAAGTGTATTTCTATTAACATGGGTTGATTTCCTGTAATTCAAAGACAAGCTGAACTTCTATTACCTTAAAGCAGTGTTGATAGAATCAATTAAGTATTCAGCAAATTTCAGAACTTCTAAATTTTAGTGCCTGCGTAACGTTTGTGAAAAGTAATCAATCGAGCATGTCTGATCTTGTCAAATACATTTATTGAATCAAGCAATACTTGTGAGAAGAAGAATTGTTTGATTATATCTGAAAACAACTAAAAAACGAATTGAAATATTGAAACAGCTTGGTAATCAAAATTTTACGATTTTTTAGTTAATCTCTGCATTTTGAT
>JBCBHL010000105.1:0-20082 GCA_038525605.1 Bacteroidota bacterium | reverse complement strand
TTTTTTGCACTATTGCTAAAAGATGCTTTACCAATCTGCTCGCGTTCACCACTGATTCTGTTGTAGGTAAAGTACTGTCTGGGTTTGGTACTGCTAACCAATTCAGGCTTCTCCAAAACAATCCCCACCTCTTCATCATTTTCAGCTATTTTCTTTTTGAACAGTTCATATATTTCTGCCTCTGTTATGCTCTCAGTAAAATCGACTTTTAAAACACCCGGGGCCATTCTGTTGCTTTGTCCACCGACTGATATCGAAAACCGCTTCCCACCAGTCGATTTTTTTGCTTGTGGCGCTGGCATTCTACCATTAATCTTTTGTTGGATCAAGCCATCTTTAATTAAGACCAGGCTATCGGGTGGTACAACTCCCTCTGAGTCGATTGCATAACTTCCTATCAGCTTTTGCCCCCTGAATTCTTTCAATCCTGAATAGCTGGTTACAATCATTTTTTTATTGCCGATTTTCAATTTATCATCTTTTGTGAGGTCATCATTTAGCTCATCGAAATGGCGATTCACTACCTCTTCGTTTTTATTTGAAAAAGGTTTTCTCATAGCAAATATTCCCTTGCTGGCATTGAAAAGATGGGTCTTCAGAAATTCCGCTACCGCCTGCCCTTTTAATAAAACAGGACCTGAATAGTCATCCTCCAGCTCTTCCAGGCTCGATCGATTTTGTAAATGATCGATGTATTGAGCAATATCAGCCTTGATCACATTTGTCTCCGGTAGTTCCGATAACGTGGGAGCGAAATAATTCAGGTTTGCGGATTGTAATTGTGATGCTTTGTTGAGTCTGGAAACCCTTACAACTGCAAGGCTCATCTGTTCATTTTTGATAATTGAAGTGCCTTCGGAGTTCTCATAATAGTTTCTTCCGCCAATCTCTGTGACCGTAGCACTTCCGCTATCAATGGAATCATACTCTCTTAGATGGGATGACAATTCAATACTGAGATTTTCCAATGCACTCCTGTCAGCCAGAACAAGTTTTTGATCATCCCGATATTTCTGAGGTTCCTCTTTGGAAAAATCACTAAGCTTATAATCGATATCAAAATCATTTATTGCCTTTACCTTCTGTTTGTAAAGCCGTGCTGCTCTCTTATATACATTGTTCGTACTTGCCCAAAGCATCCGCCTGATGCCCCAATAATCTTCCTCCAGCGGTACACTTTCATAATAGGTATCCTTGCTGTTTCCTTCAAAAGAATCGTTGAAGTTTTCGTCGTTAATGTCATAATCGCCGACCATAATTCTTGTGTTCCAGTCTCTTGTTTTGCCTTCACGGGACATAGTAAGTGCTCCCAGAGTAGCGCTGGCTAATTTCAATTCCAAATCCGAAACCCTGTAGCCCATAAAGAACGGTTTGTCATAACCCTCTTCTGATAGGTTTTCCATGTTTCTTTTAAGCTCATCTCTCATCGCCGATGTGATGATGCTGTCTTTTCCCTGTAGCTCCTGACCATTTATCTCAGCAAAGGACAACAACCCAATAAGTATAGCTATGATACTTTTCGTCATTACAGATTTCATTTTTTAACTTTTTCGGGGGATGGTAAAATAGGCAAGTTTATCTCGAAAGATGGCTTTTTCTGGGTTTCGATCTTATTGACCAGAATTGCCGGGGCTGTTGCTGTTACAGGAATACTTCCTGACTCAGCACCACAATAGCCATAAAAAATTTTATATTCCCCTCCGGTCGCAGAAATTTCAGAAAACATCGCTAGTGGTGTACCAATTACATCAACTCCTCTGATCAGTTCTTCTCGACCATCGAGATAAATTCTGTAAACTTCTGTCGGTGTTATGTTGAAAGAATTGGGAGAATATCGATCAGTGTTGGTAAAACCACCCGTTACCTTTTTGAAAAAGTAACCATAAGGTTTCTTCTGTTTCTTACAGAGTTTAATCAGTTTTTTCTTGAGCTCCTCGTCGGAATTATTCTGAGTACTTTTAATGATCAGATTTGACTGTCTGGAAACTGGTGTCAACCCAGTCTGGCTCCTGCCGTGTCCATTGGAAATGGAGAAATGCTCCATTGGTGTCCTTGACATCAGAAAGTTAGATAGTTTCCCATTTTCCACTAAAGTTACTTTTCTTGCCTTTATTCCTTCGTCATCGTATTTGTAAAAACCCGTCAGCCTTTTGTTATCAAACCTCTCCATTGTGGGATCTGAAACAACGGACAAATACTTAGGCAACACAGATTCTCCAAGTTTATCCTTGAAGGTCTGACCATCGCTTTCATATTTTAACCGATGTCCTTCCATCCTATGACCAAAAATCTCATGGAAAAACACGCCGGTTACGTCTGCCGAAAAAATAGCCGGCCCAGTATAAGGATCTGCTTTTGGTGCTGTTTTCAGCAGCTCCAGCTTCTCTTTTAGCAATTCCACATCCTGGAGTATTTTGGCTTGTTCCGGCAGATCGGATTCTTCAATGCCATAATAAGTAAGATAAAGAGGTACTTCGGTTTTATCTTCTGCATGAACCGATGCACTGACATATAATTCAAACCTGGGGAAATTCTGGACGATCTCACTGCCATCTGTGGAGATTAGATACTTTCTTTCATTTGCCACATTGAGATACGCATTTCCGGAGATCAGATTTTCTACTTCCATAAAGGAATTCGTTAATGTAATCAGGAAATCTTTCCATGCCTTTTTATCCAGATTAATTGGGTTTTCGATAAATGGCTCTATGTATTTATTCTTCTCTCCTTTACTAAAGTCGGCCACTACTTCTTTCTCTCCCAGGTCACTGTTTAAAACAGTCTTATATTCATCACGCGACTTTTTATAGGCTTTGTCAGTCAACGACCAGATAAATTGGGTAATGACAGCTTCGTCATTTACCATTGGAATTGGCACTGAGCTGATGCCTCCACTGAAGGCCAAACCAAAACCATTTACGTCACGGGTATTATCGAGTTCATAACTCCCAACTTTCAGTTGGCACGATAGCAGCCTCCCATTGTCAGTATTTTCCAATATGACGCTCCCTTTAGAAACATTTAATTGATAAAAGTCATAGTCATCAACAGAATAGGCAATGTAATAGGGCTTGTATTCTTCCTTACTGAGAATATCAAACTCTCTTTTCATTTCTTTTTTGATAATCTCTACCAATGGATCATCTACCTGTGCGTGTGCGGATAAATAACTCGATACTATGAAAAATAACGTGAATATTCTTCTCATTAATCTTTTAATCATTAATATTTATTGATTACTTAGAATCCGGTTGATCATTTTTAGTGCTTTCAAAGCTTGTTTAGAAAGCGCCTGTAAAACTAGTAAAATAATAGCTGCTAAGTCACTTAATTTCCATCATCGGACTGATTGGCCGTTCCAAAAACAAAGTCGGTACTGGTATAAGTAGTTCCGAATGTTTTCGAAAGCATTACCACTTGTTTCATGGCATCTTTGAATTGTTCAACGGTTAGTTCGTTTAAAGGATGCGTAAATGTGGACCAAACTAAATCGTCGAAAATGGCATACTTTGAATCCAGTGCCTTATCAAAGTTGGATTCCAGCAATATCTTCAGTTCTCCCTCTTTCAGTTTGGCAACTTCCTGTACGGGAGTAATAATTCTCATTCGATTGTAATTTTCATCGGTTATTACCAGTAACAATGTCTCCTGATATAAAACCTGCCAGTTTCCTAACTTTCCCTCCACTTCGGTTGCTTCTCTCAAAAGGACTTTGCTCATCTTTTCATTGGTCATTTTGTCGAAGGCAGACTGAGCAAAACTGGTAGTCATAGTTAAAAACAGGACAGTTGATAGAATGGTAAACTTCATGTATTTAGTATTTCTATTTCTTGATTTCATAAGATCTTATCACCTTTAGTTTCGCCTTGGTAGATTCTCGATTTTGCAACAATCAGACAAAAATCTGTCGTGATAACTTATGTATGATAACATGAAATATCCAGTAATCGTTTGTGGTGAGTGATATTTTTTAAAATCTTATCTAGTTGAGTATTCATTACGCATCGATGTTTTCTGACATTCCAACAAAGTTTCTCATTTATAAATTGGCAATTATAACTTTCGCTATTATGAAAAACAGCGCTACAAAGAAGCTGCCGCCCAGCATTTTCCCCAACATAAACCTATAGCTTTTATGATATAAAATGGCGTTAAACTTTGTGATCACCAGAAATGCTAATAATCCGGTAAGGAATTGAAAAAAGAACAAAAAGTATACAGTGTCATGTAACAGCGTATCAATTTGAACGCCATCATTTATGTCCAATTTATCTAACTCAGTATCAAAGCGGGAAAAGGTAAACCAAGTCAGTCCAATTTCCAGGAATTGGTAAA
Organism: Bacteroidota bacterium; assembly: GCA_038525605.1. Taxonomy (GTDB): domain Bacteria; phylum Bacteroidota; class Bacteroidia; order Cytophagales; family Cyclobacteriaceae; genus JANSWY01. The sequence continues at coordinate 15,747 of JBCBHL010000105.1, read as the reverse complement.
AAGGGCTCAATAAAATCATGTAAAACCCCGTACTTATAACCTGCGTGTTGAAATGTACTTTTTCCTCTATAAGTATCCTTGTGAAGATAGCATTAAAGTAAATTAATAGGTATACTGTAAATGCATAGATTGTATCTTTTACTAATGGAATTGAATAGAGAAACCTTTCCTTTGGTACTTCAATTCCAAATTCAAGTTCAATCCGATCAAAGATAGCCCCGGATAAAAATATCAAAACTGTAGACCCAACCGTCAGCTTTGCCAGATTACTGAACCAGATCTCTCGCTCTAATACCTTTCTTGACAATTCAACTGGCTTGAATATAAAATGACAGCTCTGAAAATAGCATTACAGCGGGCCAAATATTTCTTTGAAAAGTTCTTTCATAGATCACTATAAATATTTGCATAAAATATTCTATCCGAACAGCATATTTGCAAATACAGACTTTTAGAAGACATGTAAGCCTCACCCTAATCACAATTGTCTTTTATTGATCTTCGTATTGCCTGTTTAAACAACTGCTACCGATTATTTTATCGTAAACAGACGAGTTTAATGATTTCAAACTTTCTACGATCAATAAACATTAGAATGATGCCTAGATCTTCTCAAATACAATCTTCATAATCTCTAAACCAATAATTTCTTGATTTTCGTTTCTTATAAATTCGATGGGATCTGATGAATAATCAAATACATCCTCAGAAATCGGTTCTATTTCATCCTGTCGGGAACCGTTTTTACTAAAAACGTAAAGCTTTCCATCTTTAAGTTTAACTTTTTTACTGATTTGATAATCTGCATTAAAGTATTGACCTTCCAATTCTTTGAGCTGGTTAGTTTTATAATCATAGGGTTTAAATGCTGTAAAAAGCCAGGGCAGTTCATTTTCAGAATCGTAATATTTGTAACTTTTACTGTCTAATGCTAAATCAAACTCCACTATTTTATCATTGAATAAGAATTGATGATTACCTATTGGTTTTAACTTTGTTATTTCATCTCCATCTGCCGTAAGCACAGAAAGTCTATCACCTCTCAATTGAATGGTATTCATTTTGCTACTTTCAACATCGCTCCCCATAAATAAATAATCTCCTTCATATGATTTCAGATCATCTTTAGATAGAGTCACCTCTTTTATTCTCTCTTTATTTGTAGGATCATTTTTTGAGCTGTTTTTTGTAATGTACAGATCAACTAACTGAAAAAACTGTTCATCAAAATCTTCATTAAAAGTATTTTGAGTTGTAAAAAAGGCAATATCTAACTCCGGAAAATAAAGATATTTAGAGACAAAACCACCGAGTATCATTCCGTCAAAACCATAGGCTTTGTAGCCATTGTGGGTTTCATATTCAACTCCCAAACCATAGTCGATGACATTACCATTGTTCAGTTTGGCTTGGGTATGCATTTTCTTGTAAAGCGCAGAAGATTTGCTTTCCAGTCTTTTTAAGCCTACATGCCATTTAAACATATCTCGTGCAGTCGTAAGCACTTGCCCGTCTCCGTTATAAACATACGCGTGCAGGTGAGTTTTATAGAAATCTCCTTCATCTTCTACATATCCTATTGCCCTGTTTTTAATAATTGAATAGGTGCTTGTCTTCTTAATGGTATTTTTCATATCAAAAGGCTCAAATACATCTTCCATCATAAAATTTGCAAATGATTTCCCTGAAACCTTTGCTATGATATCTGCCAATAAGATGTAGTTTGAATTGGTATATTGAAAGTATGCTCCCGGCGAAAAGTTTAAAGTTCTTGCTTTTACAATGAAGTTCATCATTCGTGACTGAGTCAACAAATCATTCATCCCCAAATCAGCAATTCCTGCAATGCCATCTACTTCTGAAATTCCACTTGTCTGATTCAACAACTGCTCAATAGTCGGGTCTCCTTTTAGGTAGCGAGGCAATTGGTCAATGTATTGATAGGCAGGATCTTTAATGGATAGTTGCCCTCTTTCCTCCAATAGCAAAATGGCATAAGCAGTAAACTGTTTGGCTACAGAACCTACATCAAATAAGGTTTTTTGTGTAATAGGTATGTCGTAATCCATGTTGGCTATTCCATATTGTTTTTCAAAAATAATTTGATCTGATTTGAAGACTGCAATAGAATATCCGGGAGCGTTTTCTTTGACTTTATAGATTTTATCAATTTCAGCCTCTAATGTTTGGCAATATGCATATCCGTGCATTAGTATTAAGAGTAATAATACTATTCTTGTTAGTTTCATGTAATTCATTTTTCTTATAGACAAATAGCTCATGGAATAGTTGCTATGTTTAGGCAATTGATATGACCAAAATAAATGCTCAAGCCTAAAAACAGAACCAGAATAAGCTTCAATTTAATTCATATTTTCACAATTTCGATAAAAACGGAAAGTAGAATTAATCAAGGCATCATCTTCCTTTAACTAGCTTCTCATGCACAAAATATGTTTAAGTTCTTCAAGTCGAAATTAACAAACGCGCTCATCTAAATGCCAACAATCAGAATTCGTAAATGCATCGAAGGCTTAAGAATTATAATTATTTACTTAGTTCAAATATCTTTCATGAATTAGTTCTATTAGAGCTTTTGAAATACGACTAATATGAAAACAGCATTGACTATTCATTCCCTAGAAATGATTCCTCCCTACCCAATTCCAATGCCAACTCATTATAAAATCAATCATCATTTGAATTGCTATTCTAATTTTAATTATTTTCGTGGCTTTGCGATAAACAATCAGTCGGACTTGTAACCCGACACTAAACTATACACAGAACAAACAAGTATCATGGTTGAAAATATTTTTACCCTACTCATGCTCATTATGCTACAGGCAGTACTGGGTTTCGATAACTTATTATACATCTCCATCGAATCTAAGCGAGCCCCACTGGAAAAGCAAGCTATGGTACGTACCTGGGGTATCGGACTGGCCATCATCCTGCGTTTAGTATTGTTGTTTTCACTCATCAAACTTTTTAAATATTTCGAAGATCCGATTTTTGAAATCCACTGGACTGGTATCATGGAAGGTAAATTCAGCGTTCATAGCCTCATTGTTCTACTGGGTGGGGGCTTCATTTTATATACTGCCATCAAAGAAATATGGCACATGGTGTACCTGGAAGAATCTCACGGTGAGGACAAGGGCAATAAATCTGTCACCCAAGTCATTATCATGATTGTGATCATGAATATTGTATTCTCCTTCGACTCCATACTTAGTGCGATGGCGCTAACAGAAGTATTCTGGGTAATGGCAACTGCTATCATCATCAGTGGTGTAATGATGATATGGCTTTCGGGCAAGGTAACTGAGTTCCTGAAGAAAAACAGGATGTTTGAAGTACTTGGATTGTTCATTCTCTTCCTCGTTGGAGTGATGATTCTCTCTGAAGGTGGACACGATTCTCACCTCACCTTTTTCGATAATGAAGTAACTCCGCTGAGCAAAAGTACATTCTACTTCGTGTTGGCAGTGTTAGTAATCGTAGATATCGTACAGGGACGATATCAGAAAAAGCTTATTCGAGCCAGAGAAGCTAGAGAAAGCAACAACTAAAACTTGGCTGTCACTTTGATATTGGGAAATCTGGCGGAAAGTGCGTTTGGAATAGCAAACTGACTGCCAGATAAGGTTTCTATCCAGTTATAACTAATCGTATTGTCAGCAGCAAAAGCATTAAGTATCTCTGCTCTAATCCACAGAGAGCTCAAAAAGCTGTCTTTTTTGGTAAACTTAATGACTTTGGACACGCCGATATCTGTACGATAATATTCATCTCCTACGAATACACTTCGAAGGTCATCACGACCAGGAGGTCCTAACGGTAAACCACTACCGAATAATAAGTTCAGGTAAACTCTCCAGCTAGGATCGTTTGGCAGGTGATCTTCGAAATAAATCGCCAGGTTCACCACCTGATTACTTGGCCTTCTGACAAATCCCTGATCATCCCCTAAAATGTCTTCTTTGGTAGACAGTAATCCAAGACTAAACCAGGATTCCGCACCTTTGATAAACTGACCATTCAACCGAAAATCGATACCGGTTGCGAAAGCATTGGCACTGTTCTCACCGAAATAGCGGATCTGAATATTATCCACTTCATATGGAATGATATTGGTTCCGCCTTTATAATAAGCTTCCGTCAGAAACTTAAAGGGTCTTCCCCACAGCGAGAAAACATAGTCAAAAGATCCAATGATATGCCATGATTCCTGTGCTTTCACATTTGGATTGATGTCTCCTGCCCTATTCCTTAATTCCCGGTAAAATGGAGGCTGTTTGTACAAGCCTCCCGCCAATTTAAATACAGTATTGTGTTTCCACCTCGGCTTGTATGCATACTGCACCCGTGGACTAAACAGAAATTGCTCTCCAAATGACCAGTAGTTAAGTCTGTAACCAGCTGTAACACTGTGGATGCTATCGGGTGATAAATAGGAAATCTGGTTGTAATGCGTAATCTGATTTACATCGAGATCAAGTGAATTGAATGTTCTTTCCGTTACTGATGCGAAATCTGCCGAATCTACAAAAGAAAATTCTCTCAACACATCCTCTATTCGGTTATTCTGAATACCAGCGCCAAATTCAAGTGTTATATGATCAGTTAGAAAAACCTCGTTTCGGTTTTCGATATTGATGAGATTGGCCTCCAGCCGATTTCTACCGGATTCATAAACCTCCCCGATAGCCCTGACCGTCGCACACTCATTGAATGTTGATGCTCCGGGATTTCTATTGACATCACACAATCGATATCGACCTTCTACTTCAAAAAATTCCCTTTCTGAGGTGTAAACTCCAGAAACAATCAGTTCTGTACGCCATTTATCACTAAAGCTATGGCTTAAATTAAATCCTGTCTGATATGTATCATAGTTAAGTGACTCCCTTCCCTCAAAACCTACGACAAAACGAAAGTTAGCAGAAATACTTCCAAATTCGGTTTCTCTGCTCACAGGTAATGTCAAGAATCTGTTTCGGGCGTAACTAAAAAGCCATCCCAACTCAGTTTTGCCAGTTCGGGCGCTATTTTTAGGCGAAAGATCAAAATTCACAAAAGACTGAAAATCAGTATATCGGGGTAGAAACTGTCCGTTTGTTTCCAGCGTTCCAAGCAGGTAACGGCTATCTTTATGTCTTAAACCAGTAATAAAGCTCGTTCTGCCATTTTTAGAAACACCTTCCAAATGTGCTGAGCCTCCAAGCAATCCGGCACTGACGGAACCGGAAAAAGTACTCGGCTTCTTATACTGAATAGAAAGAACTGATGACAAGGCATCACCGTACTTAGGCTTCCATCCACCTGCTGAAAACGCAATATCACCCACCAAGTCCGGGTTTACGAAGCTCAGCCCCTCCTGTCTTCCTGTATTTGCCAGAAAAGAGCGATAAACAGGTATGTTATTGACATACACCAGGTTTTCATCAAAATTACCACCCCGTACAGAATAGGCTGTTGAAAGCTCATTGTTACTATATACGCCGGGTAAAGTGACCAGAATTTTAGAGAAATCCTGAAATGCTGATGGCAGAGACTTCACGGTGAGTGGATCTATTTCAATAACTCCTGCTTCATCTCTTAACTCTTCTTTATCAGCCGTTACTTCGAGCGTTTTAAGAAAATTGGCATTGGTTTCAAGAACAAAATCGATATTTAATTCCTGCCCGGGATTCAGTCTCACCTGCTTCTCCAGAGCTATGTAGCCAACATGCGTTATTTTAATGAAGAATCGTCTATTTGCCGGCAACTCCAGTTGATAATTTCCATCTACATCAGTGGTAGTACCGTACTTTAAATTGGAACTGTAAATATTGGCACCTACTAACTCACTGCCATCTACGGCCTTTATCTTGCCATAGATGAAAGACTTGTCTTTCTGCGCCTGTAATATGCCGATACAGCTTAAATAAGTGAGGATTGTAATTGTGAAAAACCTTGTCATCTGCTTCTTAAACGACTTTCAGCTCCGATATTGTCTTGACAGGATCAGATGCATTAAAAACAAAACTACCTGCTACCAACATATCAGCTCCTGCCACTTTTAAATCCACTGCATTAGTAAGATTAACTCCCCCATCTATTTCAATAATTGCCTGCGAATTCTTTTGAAGAATCAGTTTTTTAGTTTCTTCTACTTTTGTTAGTGTTCTCTCTATAAACTTTTGTCCGCCAAACCCAGGATTTACCGACATGATCAACACGACATCAATATCATTAATGATATCTGCGAGTAATTGTACATTAGTATGCGGATTCAGCGCCACACCAACCTTACAACCTAAGTCTTTAATCACCTGAATGGTCCTGTGAAGGTGTGTGCAGGCTTCATAGTGAACGGATATAATCGAAGCACCTGACTTTTGACATTGCTCAAGATAAGGATCAGGGTTTGCCAGCATCAAATGAAAGTCAAGCGGCTTTTTGGAATGCTTATTAATAGCATTTGAAACCGGAAAGCCAAATGAAATATTAGGAACAAAAACACCATCCATTAAATCGATGTGAACGTAATCTGCTTCGCTTCGATTTAACAACTCAGTATCTCTTTGAATATTAGCAAAATCAGCAGCTAAAATTGAAGGGCTTACCAGCATTATTTATTTGATTTTTTCTTTAAAGGTCAAAGATTGCAAAACCAATTGTAAAAAGAAACAGAATCTGTCAGACATTATTGCTATCAGCAATTAATTGCCATTTTTCCCAGGTGACAAAGTCCCAATAAATATTCGTCCCCATCTTTTCATCCTGATGAATCAGCAAAAAATGAATCAACCTGACTAAAGACAAACATAGCAACCCAACCGAGGGAGCTCTTTATTGTTTCACCACTTTTTGATTGTAAAATCCGCTACCAGTTTCGATAGTTACCAGGTAAGAAGCTGACGGAAGTGAAGAAATATCCAGAATCAATTGATCAGTTTGATCGAAATGCGCCACATTTAACAACTTGCCCGAAAAATCACGAACGTAGACGATCATACTGAATGCAGCCTGTTCATTGACATTGATCCGATACATCCCATTATTGGATGGGTTAGGGAAAAGCGTGATTTCCTCAGGCAATTCATCAGAAGTATTGGTTACATCGCTACCAATAGCCCGTAAATAACTTGGTATTCCATATCCTAAAAGATCAGAAATATCGTCGGCATTAGTCCCTGATCTTTTGATTAAATCAGTAATCTGATCATTTGTTGCATCAGGAAAAGCCTGCCAGATACCTGCAGTGAATCCTGCTATGATCGGTGATGCAAAACTAGTCCCCGAGTTAGTGCCAATATCCCCTCCTGATTTCAATACGGTTGTAGAGCTACCTAATGCCACTACTTCTGGTTTAGGCCTGCCATCCTGGGAATCGAAAAAAGCACTGAATGAAGACTTGTTTCCTTCTCTGGTAACACTACCTACTGAAAGGATATCGAAAGCATCAGCAGGAGCTGTAATATTAGATGATGTATTTCCGGCACTAGTCACAGGAATAATCCCCTTGCTGAAGGCTAAATCATTTGCTTTTGTAATGACACTGTTTAAACCATCCAGCTCATCAAAGTCATAGTCCATCGAAGGATCATCAAAGTCTCTGTAACCTACAGAGGAGTTAATGATATCTACGCCAATACTATCGGCTATTTCAGCTGCGAAAAGCCAATTATATTCCTCAATTCTGTATTCCGAGTCATCGTCTTCTGTTCTGAATAACAACATGCTGGCATCATAGGCAGCACCCACAAATACGTCACCATATTTCCCGGCAATAACTGATGTAACTTCAGTGCCATGTCCACTACCAATAAAAACATTTCTTTGGTTCAACACCATATCCAATGTGTAAACCAGCTTATCTTCAGTATCAAAATGCTGAAATAGCATTGATTCATTTACGCCGGGAAATCCCCCGTCCATTACGGCAATCATCAATCCTTCTCCAGTGTATCCATCAGCATGCATGTCATCAATGCCAAGTTGTCGGTTTTGAAATTCCGTATTTCTTTCCGAATCAGATGGCGAAAAGAAAGGACCTAAATCCGGCATGTTATTTTCAAAAGGTGTGACCTTAGCACCAGGAGCTACAAAATCGACGCTGCTGACAATCGCCAGACTTTCAGCTTGTGCAATTTGTGCAGCGGTACCCTGTACCAACACACCATTCATCCACTTAGTGGTAAAAAAAGTCTCCAATCCCAAGTCCTGCAACTGACTAACGTAAGAAGCATTCACAGGCAAGTCATTTTCTATTACCGTTATATTTTGATCTGTTCTCCTATTGATTGCTCTGGCTGATAAAAACTCTTCTGGCCTGTCCACTGAAAAGCTACTCGATGCTTTGTCCTGAAAGAAAACCACATATCGATCTACCTGAGCAGCTCCGATGTGTGAAATCAGCAGTAGTGCTGCTGCCAGCAAGAATTTAGTTTTTACCATAGTTAATTAGTTTTTGCATGAGCACCCTACCCGATTCAATATCATTAGTGGCGACTCCATTGGAAGTATCAAATTTTAAAGTAATAAAATCTCTGTTAATAAGCCCAATACCTCTTGCATAAAATTCATTTCTCTCGTCTCTGCCAACCAGATTCTGAGGTAAGTTTGCAACCTCTACCTTTAAGACCTGATCATCGAGGGTATCACTATCGATCAGAAATGAAGTATAGCCTATGGAATCCAACGCATTGAAAAGATTACTATCCCATACCTTCCCATCAGCAACAGGAAATTGAATTTTCAAGATCGGAATGTTATTTTCTACCTGAATAGCTTCAAAACAATCAACCCTAGCTGTCCACAAAGAGTCTACTTTCCACGGATCAGTTGATAAGGTTCTGCTGGATCTCTCCAAAGTGAACAATACTACACCACCATTTGTGACACTGTCAGTAATTTCTTCTCTAATAAAGTACCTGCTGGTATCGGGGCCAACAGTCAGGAAATTAACTTCAGTTACTGAATATTCCCTGAAATCCCCTATTTCAAGTGGAAAGTATTCAAAACCAAAATCCTGTTCTATTAATTCATTATCCGAAGAACAGGAAACCATTGCCGCAATGGCTATTATACTGATACCAGTTAACAAATATTTATACATGCTGTCTAAAACTCTTAGTAATCCACCCACCTCCAATCACGTCATCACCTTCGTAGAAAACCGCTGCCTGTCCCGGAGCGATGGCCTTCACGCCATTTCCAAAATAGACCTTCATTGTATCCCCTACTTGTTCAATAACGGCAGGTGAACCTGCATCATTGTAACGAACTTTGGTAATTGTATCTTTTCTTTCACCTTCTACACTGGCATACTTCGACATGTTTAGCTGATTCACATACATACCGTCTCTCGACAATTCATCGAAAGTACCCAACACAACTCTGTTTTGTTCTTTTTGAATTTCTGTCACATATACCGGATAACCAAGTGCGATACCCAGCCCTTTACGCTGTCCCACCGTGTAAAAAGGATATCCGTCGTGATTGCCAACTATAGTACCATCTTCCAATACAAATTCCCCACCTTTCACTTGTTCTTCCAATCCATCAACTCTTCGTTTCAGGAATCCACGGTAGTCGTTATCAGGCACGAAACAAATCTCATATGATTCAGATTTGTTGACCAGTTCCATAAACCCTCTGTCAGTCGCCATGTCCCTGATCTGATCTTTTGTCAAATGTCCCAATGGGTATTTTGTCCTGCTAAGGCTTTGTTGAGAGATTCCCCACAAAGCATACGATTGGTCTTTATTAGTATCCACACCTCTGGAAATAACATATCGGCTGTTTTCCTCTCTGATATTGGCATAATGCCCGGTAGCAATGTACTCACAATCGAGCTTATCGGCGCGCCTAAGCAAGGCGTCCCATTTGATGTGCGTGTTACATAAAACACAAGGATTAGGCGTTCGTCCTGCCAGATACTCTCCTGTAAAATGATCAATTACGTAATCACCAAACTCTTCTCTTATATCAAGTATGAAATGGGGAAATCCCAGTTGAACGGATATATTTCTTGCGTCGTTGATTGAATCAAGGCTACAGCAGCCCGTCTCCTTTTTTGAGCCACCTGAACCTGCATAGTCCCAGGTTTTCATAGTCATACCGATGACTTCATAGCCTTCTTCGTGTAACATTACTGCTGCGAGTGAACTATCTATACCTCCACTCATTGCCACTAATATTCTTCCTTTCTTACTCATAATTACCTCCGCCAGGTTCAAAGCCTGGTTTTAGATGTTTTTAAATTAATTAAACCACAAAGTTAACCAGTTTTTAAGCCACACCGTTCAACATCTGTCAATAAATAATGTCTCTACACCTGCAAAAAGCAAAAGATATTTTAATTCAAGTACATTTTTGATTTGTTTTGCCATCAGAAACAGATAACTATGGGCTTACAGACATTTGTAAAAGTTGGAGAAATTACGAACCTCAGCGATGCAAGGTATTGCGCAGGAATGGGTGTTGACTTACTGGGTTTCAATGTAGTAGAGGGAACTCCGGGATATGTTGATCCGGAAAAATTCGCTGAAATAGCCGGATGGGTTGTAGGCGTATCTTATTGTGCCGAAATTAGCGATTACTACCCAGGCAAAGAGCTGATGGAATCGCTTAAAAATGCTGATATTTCTTATATAGAATCGACTTCTCTGGAAATTCTAAAGAACCTGACTGGCTTTTCTAAAATTTTTAAGTTGACAATAGATTCGGAAAATGACATCCATCAATTAATCGATAGCTATCCCGAAGCTGATGATATTTGTGATTACATATTGATAGAGTCGGACAATGACCAACTTTTTGATCAAATTGATCAATCACTAAGGTCTGTTTCCGGTGATGCCAGAGTGCTAAAAGCCTATAACTTAACAGAAAAAAACGTAATGACACTTAATGCTGATATTTTTAATGGCGTTGCGCTCAAAGGCAGTGAAGAAATAAAACCTGGCTACAAAGATTTTGATGAGCTGGCAGAAATCCTCGAAGCGTTGGATGTCGACTAAAGTTTTGTACAAATCACTTTTTACAGATTGGAAATCGTGCCGTTGTAGGTGATGCAGACGTCAATATGTAAAGTTTATCGACAAATTTCTTTCTATTGTCTAAAAACGATAGACTTTATCCTGCTTTTCATTAATTTACAAGTCGCTTTAACAAGGAATATTTTATGAGTAACAAAGGAATTTTATATTTAATCATTGTTGTTTTGTTGGTTGTGGGAATGATTACTATTCCGAAGTTTTATAAATCCCTTGACCCGCTCAAAACTGACTTTTATCTGGATAACTCAAAGGTCTACTTACTGAGAGAATATGACTATGATAGAAGTCATGCCCAACTGGCAAAAGCGATTGAATCCATGCGTGAGCTTGAAAAAGAACTAGACGAGCAAGGTAAGTTCATCATAGAGACATCAATCAAGGATTTGGATAAAATTTCCGAAGAGATTGAAAACAAAGAATTGTCTAAAGCTGATCTGAATGCTGCATATGCAAAGGCTTTAGATGCGCTCACTTATGCCGAAATTAAGATCTCTGAGCATCTGTTGGAAGAAAATTCTTCCAAAGATGCCATCATCGCGCTCAAATACGGAATGGTTCATCTCAGAAATGCACTGAAGTATTCTGATTCGGAAGAGCTGAAAAACTTCGAAATGCACATTTATGAAGAGTTAGATTCATTGATTGCCAATAAATCTCTGAGTCATGATGAGATGAAAAAGAAACTTGATCATCTCCTGGAAGAGTTGGATTATATAGTGGAAGAAAAAGACAGCATCAAATAATTTTTTAATCACCGGGCAGTTTAATTAATAAAAATACTATGCGACTAGTTTTACTAATTTCGGTTTTTATCGGTCTGATCACTGCCAGCAAAGCACAGGTGGGGAAACAATTCCCTGCTATGGAAGGAGAAAGTCTCACGAACAAGATGATTAATATTCCGGCAGACCTGAAAGGAAAATATTCGATCATTGGGCTGGCCTATTCAAAAAAGTCTGAAGATGCGCTTAAAACCTGGTTCGAACCTGCTTACTATCAGTTCATTCATAAGCCCGATAAACCATCGTTGTTTGCAGGTAATTATGATGTAAATGTGTATTTCGTCCCCATGTTTACAGGTGCTAAAAGACCAGCTTATAAAGCTGTGATGAAAAAAGTACGTAAAACAATCGATGAAAAGTTACTTCCTTATGTCCTTTTTTATAAAGGCGAACTGAAGAAGTATAAAAAAGAACTCAACTTTAAAGGGAAAGATGTCCCTTACTTTTTCATTATCGATGGCGATGGGAAGATCATCCACACAACTTCCGGTAGATATACTGATGCCAAAATGAGCGACATCACTGACTACATCGAAGATTCGTGGAAATGATCCACTGCAGAATACCATTGACATAGTACTTTACGATCACTCTGATAACTAATTATTGCAAATCAAGGAAATTCCGTGGATTGTCGTATTGGTAAGGCAAGGAAAAACCTATCTAATGAATTGATATTTAATCAATTAGGCAAATACCTGATCCATTGCTTTATGAATTATTCATTGAAGTGCAGGTATAAAATATTCCAAGTTCGAAGAAGTCTTTGAATAATTACATGTGCAAAGAATCAATTGATCTTGTATTCATTAATAAAAAGCAAGTGCCAATAAAAAAAGCCATCCCGACCGACCGTCGAAATAGCTTTTCTGTTTTAAAAAGAATAATATCCGAAAAATCGGAAAGTTTTAAATATCTTGGTTAAGCAGCCTGCTTTACAGTGTAATTTTCAAGCTTACTTCTTTTCTTCACCAGTTTAATTACTTTGATAGCATCCAGAAATTTGATTACTATGTAAGTAGGATCAATTTCGTGCCATCTTACACCGCCAAAATTGGCTCTGCTGCCGTGCTTATGATGATTGTTGTGATAGCTTTCTCCCATCATAAGGAAATCGAAAGGAAGAAAATTCTTTGAGGTATCTCCTACTTCGAAATTTCTGTATCCATACTTATGAGCAAACCAGTTGATAATCGCTCCGTGAATCGGGGACATCAAAAATTGTAAAGGAAGTAACAACCATAACCACCATTCAGTAGCAAATTGCCAATAAACAATAGTATATACTAACCCCCAGCCCAGTCTGCTGGCCCATGATCGCGCAAACTTGTCAAATGCGGTCCACTCTGGAACGTCTTTGGTAAATCTATCTTCAACGATCATTGTTTTGTTAGTAATAGCAGAATAAATCGTTTTGGTCTTCCACATCATTTTAAACAATGACTCATCATATTTCGGTGAATGTACATCTTTTTCTGTATCAGCGTAAGCGTGGTGCATCCTGTGCATGATGCCATAACCATAGGCGCTCAGGTAATTGGAACCCTGAAAGAACCAAGTAAGTATAAAAAACACCTTCTCGGTGGTTTTACTCATCGTGAAACTTTTATGAGCCGCATATCTATGCAGGAAAAAAGTCTGAAAAAACAATGATAAATACCAGTGCGCTACAAAAAACGCGATTATAATTTCCATCTCAATTAAATTAAATCTGTTGTCTACCTATAAGACAACCCTAATTGAGATTTGTGACAAGATCAGGATAATTTTTCTGAAATTTCTTTTTTGAGGTCCTGAATCAGGTGAGTCATATTCCCAAAATCACATGCATTCTTAAAATTCTCAACGAATTTGCCAGGCGAAATGTCTTTAGTAATTTTTCTTTTTTCCTCAGCAAGTTTGCCTTTAGCACGGCTTACGAGCTTTCTGCAGTACGCTGATTTTTTATCGAAAAGGTGTTGAATCTCATCGTACTCAACGTTAAAAAACTCACGCATTACGTACACTGCCTTTTCCAGCGGTTCCAGCTTTTTGTTTAAAATATTGAGCGCTTCGGATACCTCATTATCAAAATCAAATTTTGTGATCTTCTTTTCTTCCACAAGTCCGGGCAACTGATGATGGACTTCATCAATAGATTTATTGGACTTACTCTGTCTGAAACTCTTGATATGATTTAGGGCATTATTGGTAACGGCACGCACCAGATATGCTTTGGTATTTTCAATCTTTCTTTGATCGATAGTTAACCATTTGAGAAAGGTATCCTGCACGATATCCTCAGCATCCTGTAATGAGCCTACCATCTTTAAAGCTATTGAAGTCAGTAAAGGTTGGTATAAGGTGATTGCCGCCGTCTGATCCATTGGTACAAATATAATCTACCCTTTTAAACTTCCCTAGAAAGCTTTTGTTTATTCCTTGCTTTTCGGATGTTCCAAAGTGCCAAAAGTGCAATCACTACCCACACAATATTGATAAATGTACTTGGATAGGACTCATGTACAATGGTATGAATGATCAGGAATATTCCCCCGGATAGGTTCAACCACTGATAGGCCTGTGAAGTACTGCTTATCTTATTGTTGCTTACCAGCGCATAAGCAAGAATCACTTCCAGCGAACCAGTCCAGCCTATTACCTCAATAAATATTGATATGAAACTATCCATTTCTATTCTCCATATAAATTAGTGAGAGCGATTTAAACAACTGGCCATCAGATATTTCGCATCCGTTTTGTGTCATCTCAAACAGCTCGTACTCTCGTTTCTTAGCATACTTTTTGTCAGTCATTAATAAACTAATAGAGGCATTTTTAATGGCAGAGACATTGTTGAAATCCATTTTTGTCAGATCTGCACTGTCATCTTCGCTTTCCATGCCTACTAAAACGATCTTGTCTGCCAGGCACTGATATGCATAGATGAATTTGGCAGTGGAGATTTTCAGAAATTTTGTTTTTCTAAAAATACCTTCAAATACTACTTCGCTGAATAACTCAACCATCTGATCACTGTTCTCAGGATTTTCTTCTTTCATCTGCTCCCAATCAGGAGCTGTGATACCATTGACAACCAGAAAATCGATAAATTCCTTTTCCAGAGATGCTAATTCTTCCGTATTTAACCTTCTGTAATTATTCTTAGCCACCAGATTACTTTTTCATTTTTGCGGGGCAAATCTAGTCCATTTTTTGGTGACCTTAACAGTCCTTATTGCAGTTAAATTCAGCGGCCAAACAAAAGAATGTCAGCAGTTCCTCTGTTGCTTAGAAAAAAGTCTTTTTTACCATCGCCATTGAAATCTGCAAAATCGATATCAAAACCCCGACCGGAAACATCCTCTGTAAAAAATGAAGAAGTGTCATCAGTGAAATAACCTTTCCCATCATTGATGTAAACCCTAAAAGGTGTACTTCCTTCAAATCTTGCTCCATTTACATTGGCAGTCACTATATCCAAATCATTGTCTCCATCAATGTCAATGAAATCAGCGCTAAAAGATCGGTCTTCATCAACAGGCAATCTGCTTTGAGTAACATCCGTAAAATACCCTTTCCCGTCATTGATCAGAAGCCTGTTTTGTCGGACTGCCCCTTTCACAAATGCCTGTACATTTCCGAATACAATGTCTAAATCACCATCACCATCAACATCTCCCAAATCCACTTCTCTTGTTTCCTCCGGGCTACTACGATATGGTAAAGCATTTGTCAGATCTTTAAATATACCAGACCCATCATTCATCAAAACACGGTTGTTTCCTTCATTGCCAACGACCAGATCCACATCTCCGTCATTGTCCAGGTCTCCGAGTGCTATATCCTGAGTTACATCAACCAGATCTCCCAATCTTTGTCTGGTTTCATTATTAAAACCACCTTCCTGATCGTTGATCATCAAAAAATTC
>JBCBHL010000104.1:0-20146 GCA_038525605.1 Bacteroidota bacterium | reverse complement strand
CATCAAATTCCCTTAAACTAAAAAAGACCTAACCGAAACAATCGATTAAGTCTTTTATCTGTGGGCCCACCAGGGCTTCCCGAATCTTCGTTGCACTGCGTTCGGGACAGGCTTATCGCCCATCAAATTCCCTTAAACTAAAAAAGACCTAACCGAAACAATCGATTAAGTCTTTTATCTGTGGGCCCACCAGGGCTCGAACCTGGGACTTTCTGATTATGAGTCAGATACTCTAACCAACTGAGTTATAGGCCCAAATGACATATTAATAAAAATTTCTAAATCAACATCATTTATTTTGGAGCGCAATAATAAATACAAGTTTTATCTAAACCAAAATTACTAGCTTTTAAATTCAAATATTTTTGACCATCTTTTCTGCAAATTAACTCGCTAACTCATCCCACCATATTTGGCATATATCCAAAAAATATATTGTCCCAGCAAATAAAAAAATATATTATTGCCTATTCAAACCACAAACATTCATACATGACAAGCAAAAAGGTCATTTTAGTAGGACATTTTGGCGTAGGTAAGACATCTTTGGTTCGACAGTTTGTACACCAAAAGTTTTCAGACGAATATCTCACTACTATCGGAGTAAAAATCGATAAAAAGGTGATGTCTTTCAGCGACGATCGAACCGTCACGTTAATACTATGGGATATAGCAGGTGAAACTACCTCTTCAAAAATACCTGCTTCTTACAAGTTAGGTGCTCATGGCATTCTCTATGTATTAGACGTTTCAAGACCATCTACCTTCGAAAACCTTACTGCTCAAATCAGTGAATTAAGGAAGCTGCTTCCGGATGTTCCGTTAATTTGTCTGGCTAACAAAAGCGATCTGCTATCAGATACCTTCCGAGAAAATATCAGAAAAGAAATAGGTGATCAAAAACTGCTTTTCACAAGTGCTAAGACTGGCGAAAATGTTCAGACGGCTTTTGAAGAGATTACTAAAGAAATTATGTCATGGGATTGATTGAAGAAAAAATTAAACTAATCAACCCTTACTTTCAATTGGTGAAGTTCAATATGGATGGTAAAGTTCTGGATTCCACCGAAGAAATAAAATCTTTTCACGATCAGGAAAATATAATTGATGCTATTCCATTTCTGGCTAGTATTCAGGATGTCCTGGCTAAGCAGAAGGTGAATTCGGACATCAGCTTCCATTGTATCCAAAGCGATTTTTTCGGAATTGGTGAATACTATGACTTTCAATTTAAGAAAGAAAGTAAAGATGTAATATCATGGCTTATTTGTGATTACACTGAACAATACCTAAAGACCATAGAGTTGCAACAGGAAAGAAATACTGGCCTCATTGAGCAAGAGCAACTTCTTAAAAATCACGAGGACGACCTAAAAGCTCTTCAGAAAAAGAATGATACAGAACATATATTTTTAAAAATAGATTCACTGCTTGTAAGACTTAAACTGAGTGATATCGGTTATGTAGAGGCATATGGAGATTACATTAAACTACATACCGCTGAAAAAACTCATATTTCTTACGCCAAACTAAAAAACATAGAAGAACTCCTTCCTTCAGGTAAATTCACCAGAATTCACAGATCTTACATCATCAACATAGATAAAATCGAAACGATGAATCAGCAAAATGTACAGATAGGAGAGAAAATTCTGCCAATTAGTTTGACATACAAAGAAGATTTGCTCAATAAAATCCAAAAATTAAACTAATTTTAATAGCATACATCAGAGGATTCTTATGAAAAAGGAAAAGAAAGAAGTAGAAAATCCTAATCCTGAAAACGGACAGAACAGCGCAACTGAGATTGCGAAAATTAATGCCATCAGAGATATCATCTTCGGCCATGACATGGCGGAATATAACGAACAATTCAATAACGTTCGTGATCTGATAGCTGATAATGCGCAATCTTTAGTTGACAGTAAAGAAGACATTTTACAGAAAATGGATGCGCTGAAGAATCAGTTCAATGAGTCTCTCAACAATCTCGAAAACAGACTAAGCGAGCAAATAGCACAGTTAAAAGCGGAAAAAACCGATAGAGAAATGCTAGGAACTCTACTGGAGGAAATTGGAAAAAAAATAAAAGCATAAAGAATGCCTCAAAATGGAGGTATATATGACCTGAAGAAAATCCTTTTTGAAGAGGAGCAGCAGAAGTATTTGCAACTTCAGGAGAAAATGGCTGAATTTCAGGATAATGTCAATGATAAATTTGAAAACTACCAGCTCCCTGACAGGGAAGTAGACGAGTTGATCAATCACATCACTGAAATTATGCCTGAAAAACTCGGTCCGGCCATTACCAAAACCCTAAAGAAACAAATCGCCGAATCCCGGGATGAAGTGGTTCAGGTATTGTACCCGATTATGGGGCAGATGATTAAAAAGTACATTCAGAAAGAAATTCAAATACTCTCTGAAAAGATTGATCATCAAATTCAAAAGACTTTTTCTTTCGACTCCATTCTTGATTTAATCAAAGCATTATTCCGTAAGAAAAGAGGTGATCAGATTATCACGGAAGCATACGGCAGCCAGATTCAGGAAATCTTCATTATCGAAAACGGTTCGGGACTACTGCTGGGAAGCTATTCCAGAAACAACTTACTAGATCAGGATATGATCAGCGGAATGCTCACGGCAATTAAGTCTTTTGTGGAAGATGCCTTTAATAAGGAGGGCCAGGAATTAGAAACAATCGAATATGACCTTTACAAGATCTATTTAAAAAGTTTCAATAAATTCTATGTTGCTACGGTAGTATCAGGGGTTTTTTCCGCCTCTTTCAAAAATCAGCTCGATGATCAAATACTTAAATTTGTCAATGAAATGACCATGAAGGCTGCCAATATTAGCAAAGAAGATTACGAAAAAAGACTGGAAGAATACTTTAAAAAGGTTAATTAAAAATTAAGAGTGCAGATGAAACGACTGTTTTATATCATAATGATCATTGGAATTCCGATTATTGTATTTTTTCAATATCAAAAATGGACAAAATTCTCTACTCCAAACCAATATGACTACTCTGCTTCCGATCAGATCGACAATCATTATTTTGATCAGAGCCTTGTAAAATTATACTATCAAAATTGTGCTGAAATTGGTTCCTACGCCCGATCAGTTTGGTATACTGATGGCATTGACGTAAAAAACTATGACCAAAACGATGGTGAAATCAAACGCAAAGCGATTTATTATGAATTCCTGGTCGCTCAGACAAAAATGATTGAAAAAAAACTAGAAGAATCAAAGTCACTCAAACAAAAAGGATTAAACAACCAGGAAATCAAAGTTTTATTCGAAACAGGAATTTCACTACAAGAACAGCAAAAAGAAATACTCATCAATAGTTATGCAGAGGTTCAATTTGGCGAAATCAGTCAGAAAGTTTTCGAAATTCAAAAAAGATTAACTGATCTGGGCTATTCTTTGCCTATTGATGGCAACTTTAGAAATTCCACTCAGGAAACAATCAGAAGATTTCAGTCCGAAAATAACCTCGCCCCTACCGGATTAATCGATTTAAAAACGAGCCAGGAGTTATTTAAGTAACTCTATTTGTTGTCATTCGAATAGTGTTGAAATTTCATCAGCGAAATGCATTATGTTTTATAAAATCATCAAAATAACAACTCTTTCAACTACTAAAATTGCGAAAACAGAATAAATCTCGCAAATTAAGTAGAATTACGTAATAATCGCCTTCATTAAAGTGTGTATTCATTAATTTTAGGGTTCATTCTTGTCAAATTCACATTAAATTATCGAATTTGATATCGAATTAATGATTATATCCTGAATTAATAACAATGGTAAAAAAGAGTTTGCACATTCCATCATTGGAAAGAGACGCATGTGGAATAGGTTGTGTTGTTAATATCAATGGCGAGAGCACTTATGAAATAATCGATGATGCGATCAACATGCTCGAAAATATGGAGCACAGAGGGGCAACTGGTAGTGATCCCGCTACAGGCGATGGCGCAGGCATTCTAATTCGAATCCCACACCAGCTATTTAAATCAGGCTTCAAAGAACTTAATATAGACCTGCCTGATCCCGGAAAATACGGGGTTGGCATGTTCTTCTTTCCCGCCGAGGCAGATATCAGAGAGGAATGTAAAAAAGTATTTAAAACTCATGCCGATGAGCTTGATTTCGATATTTTAGGCTACAGAAAAGTTCCAGTGGATATGCAAATTCCCGGACTCGCAGCTAAAAACACTCAACCCTGTATAGAACAGGTATTTCTTGCTCCAAAAGATCCCAATATCGATCAGGATGCGCTCGAAAGAAAGCTTTTTGTGCTCCGAAATTATACTACCCATTTTATCGGACATTACGTTCCGGGCAATAAAGGTAGATTTTACGCTGTTAGCTTATCTTCCAGAATAATTATTTACAAAGGACAATTAAGAACTGATCAGGTAAGACAGTTTTTTTACGATCTGCAGGATTCAAATACCAGGTCATCGATGGCAATGGTCCACAGTCGGTTTTCCACCAATACGTTCCCTAACTGGAAGCTTGCACAACCCTTTCGATTCATCGCTCATAATGGGGAGATTAACACCATACGTGGCAATCTGAACAAAATGAAATCCAAAGAAGCATTGATGAAGACCACACTGTTTTCAGAAAGTGAGTTAAAGATGCTTCTTCCGGTCACCGACGCGGCACATTCTGACTCGGCTAATCTGGATGCGCTGGTAGAACTGCTAACTCTCGGTGGCAGACCACTCGCTCATGTGATGATGATGCTTGTGCCGGAGGCCTGGCAGGATAACAAATCCATGAATCCTTCCAGAAAGGCGTTTTACAAATACCACGCTTCTCTCATGGAACCCTGGGATGGTCCGGCGGCACTGTTCTTTACAGATGGCAAACAAATCGGTGCTACCTTAGACCGTAACGGATTGAGACCTGCCAGATACTGTATCACAAAGGACAATAAGTTGATAATGGCGTCTGAAGTTGGCGTCATTGACACGCCTACTGAAAAAATAGTTGAGAAAGGCAGATTGGAGCCAGGAAAGATGCTTATTGCTGATCTTGTGGAAAACAAAATCTATTTTGACGATGAAATAAAATCAGAGATTTGTGAAAACAAGCCTTATTTCGACTGGATCAAAGAACATCGCATTAAGCTGAGGCTCTTGCCCGAACCGGATGTTGAGGAAGAACCAATTAGCGAAGATGAGTTACTGGTCAAACAGAAGGCATATGGATATACTTCAGAAGACGTCAAACTGATTCTGAAGCCGATGGCTGAAAAAGGAGTCGAACCTATCGGATCGATGGGTGCTGATGCGCCTTTGGCAGTACTTTCAAAAAGAAGTCAACATATCAGTAACTATTTCAAACAGTTTTTCGCTCAGGTTAGTAATCCCCCTATCGACCCAATCAGGGAACGGATGGTCATGTCGCTTTTTACCAGGTTGGGAGAAAGCCAGAATATTCTTGAAGAAACTGCTGATCATACAAGACAAATCCATGTCTCACAACCGGTCCTAAATCATTCCGATTTTGAAAAGCTCAAAACTTTGGAAGACAAGGGATTCAGACATTATGCCATTTCCTGCTATTTCAATCCACTGAAGTATGAAAACCTCGAAAAATCCATTGATAAGATTTGTGCTGAAGCTGAGCAAGCCGTCATCAATGGCAAGAATCTGATCATTCTATCAAACAGAAACATCAGCAGTGAGAGGACGCCGATTCCATCCCTGATTACGATTGGTGCTGTACATCATCATCTGGTGAAGAAAAATCTCCGTACCAAAGCAGGCTTGATCGTAGAGGCTGGGGATGCATGGGAAACACATCATTTTGCCACCATCATTGGTTATGGAGCCAGTGCTGTTTACCCTTTTATTGCAATGAAGTCAATAGAAAAAATGACTTTGGATGGTAAGATCGCAGGGGTTGAAAGTCCTGAAAAGGCCATCATTAACTATCAGAAAGCGATCGGTTATGGCTTACTGAAAGTGATGTCGAAAATGGGTATCAGCACTCTACAATCTTATCAATCCGCACAAATTTTCGAATGCATTGGATTGGGTAAAAAGGTAATCGACAAATGCTTCAAAGGAACTATCAGCAGAATAGAAGGGCTTGACTTTCAAGACCTTGCCAAAGAGATCATTGCGCCTTTCAGATTTGCATTCCCGGAACAGAATGTTAACGAAAGCCCTTTACTGGATGTCGGTGGTTTCTATCAATGGAAGAGAAGAGGTGAAAAACATATGCTCACGCCAGATGTCATTCATTTACTCCAAAAAAGTACTAAACTGAATGATTATGAGCTCTACAAAAAATATACAGCTCTTCTAAACGAGCAAAATGAAATTATCTCCCTTCGTAGTTGCCTCACCTACCATAAAATGCGAAAGCCAGCTCCAATAGAGGAAGTGGAACCGGTTGAGTCAATTCTGAAAAGATTTGCTACTGGTGCCATGTCTTTTGGATCGTTATCGCACGAAGCACACTCCACCCTGGCAATCGCCATGAACAGAATTGGCGGAAAAAGTAACTCAGGTGAAGGTGGTGAAGATGAGGAAAGATATAAAATCGCAAAGAATGGAGACAGTCAGCGATCTGCTGTCAAACAAGTAGCTTCCGGAAGGTTTGGCGTCACCTCTAATTACCTGACGAATGCCGATGAAATACAGATTAAAATGGCTCAGGGAGCTAAACCCGGCGAAGGAGGTCAGTTACCCGGACATAAGGTAGATGACTGGATTGGACGAGTAAGACATTCGACACCCGGTGTTGGACTGATCTCCCCTCCTCCTCACCATGATATCTATTCCATAGAGGACCTGAAGCAATTGATTTATGACCTGAAAAATGCCAACAGGTTTGCACGAATCAATGTAAAATTAGTTTCAGAGGCAGGTGTTGGGACCATTGCTGCTGGTGTTGCAAAAGCTAAAGCAGATGTCATTATGGTATCAGGAGCAGATGGAGGAACAGGAGCGTCACCGCTTAGTTCTCTGAGGCATACTGGCTTACCGTGGGAGTTGGGGCTTGCAGAAGCCCACCAGACGTTGATGATGAACCGCCTAAGGAATAAAGTCACTTTACAAACTGATGGTAAAATCCTAACCGGAAGAGACATTGCAATCGCCACGCTGCTGGGGGCCGAAGAATGGGGAGTTGCCACGGCGGCACTAATTGTGGAAGGTTGTATCATGGTGCGAAAATGTCATTTAAATACCTGTCCAGTTGGAATTGCAACTCAAAACCCTCATCTGAGAGGATTGTTTACCGGAGACCCGGATCATGTAGTTAATTTGTTCAGATTCCTGGCAATGGAACTAAGAGAAATCATGGCAGAACTGGGATTCAGATCTGTCAACGAAATGGTAGGAAGAGCCGATTTCCTGAAAGTCGATGATACTATTGATCATTGGAAAATGAAGAAAATTGATCTTTCACCCGTCCTTTCTTTCGACAATCAATTGAGCCAGACTGGTCGTTTCAAGCAAGTTGGTCAGAACCTTGATATTGAAAAAGTGCTGGATCGTGAAATGATTAAGAAATCATACCCCGCCCTTAAAAACTTGCTCCCGGTAAAAGACAGCTATCAGGTATCAAATGTCGACAGATCAGTGGGCACCATGTTATCCAATGAAGTCAGCAAAAGGTTTGGTAGTCAGGGGCTTCCGGAAGATTTCATCTATTTCAATCTGACGGGATCTGCTGGTCAAAGTTTTGGAGCATTCCTGACAAAAGGCATTAGTCTGGAATTGGAAGGTGAATCCAATGATTATTTCGGCAAAGGATTGTCAGGAGGAAAATTGATAGTGTATCCTCCTAAAAACAGTGTTTTTGAAGCAGAAAAGAACATCATCATAGGGAATGTAGCTTTTTACGGTGGTACATCAGGAGAATCCTACATTAACGGCATGGCTGGTGAAAGATTTGCAGTGAGAAATTCCGGTGTTCAGACGGTCGTGGAAGGCATTGGTGATCATGGTTGCGAATACATGACTGGCGGAACAGTTGTTGTGTTGGGCAATACTGGCAAAAACTTCGGCGCAGGTATGAGCGGCGGGATAGCATACATATTGGACGAATTACAAAGTTTTTCTTCGAAAATTAATCCGGAGATGATCAGTCTCGAAAAGCCTGATGAAAGTGATTTCTCACAGCTGAAAGAACTCATAGAGAAGCACGTTAAATACACTGAGAGTAAAAAAGGCAATCTCATTCTTGACAATTGGAACCACATGAAAGATTTGTTTATCAAGGTAATTCCAAACGATTACAAATCAGTATTAGAAAAAAAGAAACTTGAAAAAATAACTGCATAATGGGAATGAAAGATGGCTTTTTAAAAATAGACAGAGAGCTTCCTGATTCAAGAGATCCTAAGGAAAGAATAGAAGATTACAAGGAAGTTTATGAAAGCTTCTCGCTCGAAAAAGTAAGCGAACAGGCCGCAAGATGTATGGATTGCGGAATTCCATTTTGCCACAGCGGTTGTCCGTTAGGTAATCAGATTCCGGATTTCAATGATGCAGTTTCCGATGGTGATTGGAAATCGGCCTATCACATCCTGACAGAAACCAACAATTTCCCGGAGTTTACAGGTAGGATTTGCCCGGCACCTTGTGAATCGAGCTGTGTATTGTCGATTAACAAACCGGCCGTCACTATAGAAAATATCGAAAAAAACATCATAGAAAAAGCTTTTGAAGAAGGGTGGGTAAAGCCCAATATTCCGGCAATGAAAACGGGTCGTCAGATCGCGGTAGTAGGTTCAGGACCTGCAGGACTGGCAGCTGCAGCCCAATTGAACAAAGCTGGACATACAGTCACCGTCTTTGAAAAAGATAATCGAATAGGTGGTCTTTTGAGGTATGGCATACCTGATTTTAAAATGGAAAAATGGGTGCTTGACAGGAGGTTAAAACTCCTTGAAGAAGAAGGTGTTATCTTTAAAACGGGTGTGAACGTCGGCAAAGACATATCGGCTGTGGAATTAAGGAATAATTTTGATGCAATCTTATTATGTACCGGATCGATTATCCCAAGGGACCTGTACATTCCCGGCAGGGATTCCGAAGGGATTCACTTTGCAATGGAATATCTGACCCAACAAAACAAAAGAGTTGCAGGCGATGACGTAAATTCATCAGAGGTAATTGATGCAAAAGACAAACATGTCATTGTCATTGGAGGCGGAGACACCGGATCGGATTGTGTAGGGACAGCCAATAGGCAAAAGGCCAAATCGGTTACCCAATTTCAATACAGAACTGCACCGCCGGAAAAACGACCTGATCATAATCCCTGGCCAGAATGGCCGATGGTCATAACAACTTCTTCCTCTCATGAAGAGGGTTGCAATAGAAATTGGTCAACACTTACGAAGGAATTTATCAAAAATGAAAACGGACAGGTCACCGGACTGAAAGTTGTAGACCTGGACTGGATAAATGGCAATGAGTATGTGGAAGATAAAAACACATTGAGAGTAATTCCCTGCGATCTGGCATTGATTGCCATCGGATATGCGCACCCACTCAAAGAAGGATTACTCGACTATCTGAGCATCGATTTAGATAAAAAAGGAAATATCATTGTCAAAGACTGGCAAACCAATGTTCCCGGTGTTTTTGCCGCCGGAGATGTGCATAGAGGTCAGTCGTTGGTAGTCTGGGCTATATCAGAAGGCAGAGAAGCCGCTAAAGCTATCGACGAATACCTGGAAGATTATTCAACACTTGAAGAGAAAGACAGCTCCGAGATGATCATTCATTAGGACGAAACAATTTCTGGACGGATTTCAATTTGATACGATCAAAAATTAAGAGGTTTTCAGAAGTATATCATTATGTACTGAAAACCTCTTTTTAAATCAAAAAAAGTGATTTCCTAATCGGAACAAAGTACTATAATTCCCTGATTTCAAAATCGTCTCCCTTGCCATACATGATGAGATCACTCATGTAATATGTTTCAAGAGTAAACAAATCTTTGAGTAAAAAATCATCCCCTGTTTTGATTTCAACTACCTCAAACTCATACAGTTCTCCGAAATTGACCAGGCTGTACTTCTTACCGTATCTCATGCTGTTAAAAGCTAATCCCTTCATCTTTTATTTCCATCTTGAACAATTAATCAAATCGGGTTCAATTATTTGCAATTTAATTTCATTACCACTAAATAAAGTATTAAAATTACAATTGATTAATTGTTAATCGACCTAATATTACTATGATACTGAATATTAAAAGAAACTTTTACTACAGCACACTTGTTTTCTTGAGCTTGATTTTTTTAGCATCATGCGGACAAAAGACAGAAAAAAAAGGTGGAATTGAGACTACCGAACTTTCAGAAGCAGAGCAGAAAATCATTGAAGAAATCGACAAGGTAATTCATGACATGCCCCCTCCGACAGAAGTTCCATTCCTTTTGAAAGAAACCGGAGCTGATTTTAATCCGAAATTGATTAACTCTCTTGCACAGGTAGATGCTTACACTACTACCAGAGATAAAGCAGCTCTCAATGCTGGAGTTTACGCGACAGACATAGGATACCTTTCGTCTTATGAGCAGGTAGAAAATGCATTGGATTATCTGGAAGCTTGTCAAAAGCTGGCAGAATCCATAGGAGCAGGTTCCGTATTCAATGTTGAATTGATGTCAAAGTTTGAGCAAAATCTGGATAATCCGGATTCTTTGATGGGAATCGTAAACACAGTAATGTTAGACGCTGAGCAAAACCTGGAAAACAGTGATAAACTGACAAGTGTGGCCCTCACCCTTGTAGGTAGTTACATTGAAGGTATGTATCTGGCTACTCAGGTAATCGATACTTATCCGGATGATTTGTTACCTGGAGATGCCAAGAACATTGTACTTCAGAACCTGATGAAGGTTATTTTAGAGCAAGAGCAACCTCTACTAGATGTAATCGCTCTGATGAAAGATCTTGAAGAGGATGAAACAATCGATCTGATGATTGAAGAATTAAACATTCTTAGAATTTTGTATCAGGATGATCTTCGAAGAATTAGCGAAAAAATAGAAGAGAATGATGGTACCTTCCAGGTAACTCCTGATATGCTGAAGGACATCATCATTGAAGTGAAAAGAATAAGAGACAATATCACTGAGTAATTCAGATATGAGTACTCCGCAAAAGCATTGAATTGACTAAATTCGATGCTTTTTTTGTTTACATTAAAATGAGACTGTAAATAAATAAGCACCCGTTTTTGATCAATAAGTGCTATATTACTAACAAACAGTCTCTATATTGAAATCAAGGGAAATACTACTCGATGAGTGAAGAAATACTAAAAGCACTTGTTCAGTTGTTGGCAATAATTGCAACTGAAGATGAAATTACAGCTGATGAAAAGGCTACAATTGAAAACTTCCTTTCAGAAAATCTCAATAAAAATAAAGTAGCCCTCTACCTCGACCTATTCGAAAAGGTCTCGGGCGATATTGCTGCGAGACAGGATAAAGAAGACGATCTCAGCAAAATAAGAGATATCGCTTCTAAAATGAACAGAGAGCTGACCAATAAGCAGAAGACTGTGGTGATGCTCAATCTGATTTCATTGATCGTTGCGGATGGAAAAATCACTGAAAGAGAAAATGAATACCTCTATGCAGTTGGAGAACAAACCAACATATCCAGAAAGGTAATTGACTATATCAGAGCTTTTACAGTATATACCGACAGGAGTAAACTTATTAGTTCAAATATCCTGATCATTGATGACGGTTCAGGTGAAACAATCAGCAAAGCAAAACACCTCAGAAGAGAGGGATTGAACGGTTTTCTCTTTTTCCTAAGAATTCCCGCTATTGAGACTTATTTCCTAAAATATGTAGGTGAAGATCCGTCCGTCGTACTAAACGGCGATCACATGAGAAATGGAAAGATTTACGTCTTTTCTAGAGGTAGTTCTATCAGGTCTGAATCAATGATTCTTCCTGTTTACTACAGTGATGTGGTCAATATTTTTCAAAGCGAAAATCAGGACAACAGACTTTCTCTGGTTGCCGAAGATGTTTCATTTAAGTTTAAAAATGGCAATGTCGGCCTAAGAAATATAAATATTGCAGAGTCTTCCGGAAAACTGGTAGGCTTGATGGGAGCTTCCGGGTCAGGGAAGTCTACCCTGCTCAATGTTTTAAATGGCAATGAAAAACCCTCTTCAGGATCGGTTAAGATCAATGGTATCGATATACACCAAGAGAGGAGCAAAATAGAGGGTGTCATAGGTTACGTACCACAGGACGACCTGCTGATGGAAGACCTCACAGTTTTTGAAAACCTCTTTTATGCAGCTAAACTGTGCTTCAAGGACCTGGATAACAAAGCCCATAACGAACTGGTTGATAAAACACTTGATGCTCTGGGGCTAACTGAAACAAAAAACCTGAAAGTAGGAAGCCCGCTGGAAAAAACTATCAGTGGCGGGCAAAGAAAGAGACTCAATATTGGCCTGGAACTACTTAGAGAGCCTTCAGTTTTATTCATTGATGAGCCTACCAGTGGACTTTCTTCCAGAGATTCAGAAAATATAATGGACCTACTAAGGGACCTCTCCCTGAAAGGGAAAATGATTTATGTGGTGATTCACCAGCCATCGATCGACATCTTCAAAATGTTTGACAAGTTGGTCATTCTGGATGTAGGAGGATATCAAATCTATTACGGTAACCCAATTGACGGTATCCGCTATTTTAAAAATGTGGTAAACCTGGTCGATTCTTCATCGAATATCAATCCTGAACAGATTTTCAATATTGTAGAGGCCAAAGTGGTCAATGAATATGGCTACTTTACCAAAGAGAGGAAAATATCACCGGAGCAGTGGCACGATGAATTTAAGAAAAACATCAAAATCCCTACTGTCACACAAAGTGACGAGGAACCGCCAAAGTCCCTCAATATCCCAAATAAGATTAAGCAAACTACTATTTTTTGCACAAGGGATGTTTTGAGTAAGCTTAGTAACAAACAATATCTGATCATTAATTTACTTGAAGCGCCCCTGCTTGCTGTTTTATTGGCAGCTATAGTAAGGTATACCAGAGCAGACAGATCAGTTTATAACTTCCAGGAAAATGAAAACCTGCCTGTTTTCTTTTTCATGTCTATCATCGTTGCACTTTTCATGGGATTGACAGTCAGTGCAGAAGAAATTGTCAAGGACAGAAAAATTCTGAAAAGAGAAGCGTTTCTCAATCTTAGCAGATTCAGCTATATTTTATCGAAGCTGGTGATTTTATTCTCAATATCGGCGATTCAAACCCTCACATTTGTAATCATCGGAAAGTTGATTCTGGAAATTCCGGGAATGACTTTCACTTATTGGATGATATTGTTTTCAACTTCTTGTTTTGCCAATACGTTAGGTTTGAACATTTCTTCAGCATTTAAAAACGTCATAACCATCTACATATTAATTCCGTTGTTGATCATTCCACAACTTCTGCTAAGTGGGGTAGTAGTGAATTTTGATAAACTGAACCCTGCTATTGCGTCTGAAGATAAGGTACCCTTTATTGGTGAAGTAATGGCTTCACGATGGGCTTTTGAAGCGCTGGCAGTCACACAATTCAAAGAAAACCCATATGAATCGAGGTTTTATGAATACGATCAGATTTCAGCTAATTCAGAATTTAAAACTGTATACCTGATACCCAGTCTGCTGACAAAGCTGGAAAATAGCCGGCTTCACAGAAATACTACGGATGCAGATAGCATTGCTCAAATCAACAGTGATCTGTTGACTATCAAAAATGAAATTGAAAAACTGGTCAACGATCCCGGGAATATCAGATCCTTGTCAAAAATGACAGCTGATCAATTTGATGAAGCTACCTATGAAGACATCAGGAAAAAGATTCTTGGTATAAAAGCTTATTTCAACAAGCAATCAAGCGCGGCACTTAAAAAACGTGACAAGATTACCAGTGATCTGCAAAAGGAGTTTGGTAACGATTACCTGCTAAAGGAAAAAAGAAAATATGTCAACGATAGAATTAGTGTCATCGTCAGGAATACGCAAACAAATCACAGGTTGCTCGAAAAAGACAACGAACTGATACAAAAGCTATATCCGATATTTCTAATGCCGGAATATTCAAGTAACCCATTGAATTTCAGAGCGCAGTTCTATCAACCTTATAAGTTCTTTTTCGGCAGCAACATACCAACGCAGTGGTTTAATTTAGGTATCATATGGTTGATGTCAGTGATCCTCATTGTCACTCTGTATTTTGATGTCCTGAAAAGAGTGATCAGCGGAAAAAGAAAACAATAAACCAAATTGAAGAAACGGTGATCATGTAGCTTAATATGTTTTTCATTTTATCAAAATTATTACGGTTTCTGACTTCTCCGCTTACCTGGGTTATTCTGCTTTTAATTTATTCATTCCTAACAGGAAAAAGCAAAAGGAAAGTATTGAGTAGAAGAATCGCCCTGATATTATTGCTGTTTTTCACGAATCCTTTGATTTCCAATTTCTTTATGAAAAGCTGGGAAGTAGAACCAACACTTTTCAGAGACCTTAAGAAACATCGATATGGCGTCTTGCTGACCGGCGTCACATCTATGGAAAAATACCCAGCGGATCGTGTTCACTTCAACAAAGGTGCGGATCGGGTGTTGCACACGATTGAACTTTACAAAAAAGGACTGATCGAAAAAGTAGTAGTTACGGGTGGTTCAGCTGCATTACTAACGACTACCAAATCTGAATCTGAGAATCTCGAACAAGTGCTTATCCAGGCTGGAATTCCTAAAAAAGATATCATACTTGAAATAAAGGCCAGAAATACTGCGGAAAATGCAATCTATACAAGGGAGTTGATCAATCCTGAAGAGAAGATCATTCTGATAACTTCCGCATTTCATATGAGAAGGTCTGTCGCATGCTTTAGAAAGGCCGGAATGAATGTTACCCCCTTCCCTACCGATTTGTACAGTGTCTATTACTCATGGACACCAGAAGGCTGGTTGGTCCCCAACATCAACTCACTGAACAACTGGGATATTCTCATGAAAGAATGGATGGGGTTTACAGCATACAAAATCAAAGGATATATATAGAAAAACCCTGATGGTAAGAACCAACAGGGTTGTATTTATTTTTATCGAGTAAATTTTACTCTTCTGTTTTCTCTTCAGTTGCCGGAGCTTCTGCTGTCGCTTCCGGAGCTTCTTCTTTTACTTCTGCTTTCTTCTTTGGAGCAGCTTTTTTCTTGGCAGGCTTTTCGCTTTTCAGCTTAGCTTTGAATTCCTCTTTGATTTTCTCCACATCAACTTTTTTGATTACCGGAGCATCATTTAAAAGTTTAATCGCAGCATTTTTTTTCTTTGCTACTGATTTATTCTTTCTACCTTTTCTTTCTAATCTTGTAACCGCCATGCTTCTATTTGTCAATTCCTTTGTTAAACGGAGTGCGAATTTACAAGATTATGTACTTTTGTGCAAAATTTATTTATGAAGTCTTCAGAAAAACCCAGAACTCCTAGCGGAATGCGTGATTTTGGCCCTTTACAGATGGCTAAAAGAAACTATATCATCGATAATATAAGAGCTGTATTTAAAAATTATGGATTCGACAATATCGAGACACCATCAATGGAGCTCTTATCTGTGCTCACTGGTAAATATGGTGATGAAGGTGATCAGCTGTTATTCAAAGTGCTGAATTCAGATGATTTCCTTGGAAGATCTGAATCTACAGTCGAAGATTTTGAAAAGGGTTCGAAGCACCTGCTCAAAAAGATTTCAGAAAAAGGATTGAAGTATGACCTCACTGTTCCATTTGCGAGATATGTTGTGATGAACAGAAATGACCTCACGTTCCCTTTTAAAAGGTATCAGATTCAACCAGTTTGGCGGGGAGATAAACCACAGAGAGGCAGGTATAGAGAGTTTTATCAATGCGATGCTGATGTTGTTGGTTCTGATTCATTGCTTCAGGATGCTGAAATCCTCTTGATGATCAGAGATGCTTATCAGAGATTAAATCTGAAAGATTACATTACGAAGATCAACAACAGGAAAATTTTAACAGGAATCAGTGAAGCTATCGGAATGGCTGGCAAAGAAAGTGAATTCTGCGTCATCATTGATAAGCTAGACAAAATTGGTAAAGAGAAAGTCTTTAAGCAGCTGGAAGAAAAAGGGTGTCCCAGTTCTTCTTTCGCCGATTTGGATCAGATGTTGGATACTCCCCCGTCCGAACAGCTTGAGTTTTTAAAAGAATTGTTAAAGGATAATGAAACTGGTTTGCTGGGAATTCAGGAAATTGAAGAGGTATTAGAATTTATCGAAAATGAAGAGGGTCTTCAGGTAGAGTTCGATCTGACACTTGCCAGAGGTTTATCCTATTATACTGGTGCCATATTTGAGGTAAAGCCTTTAAATTCAAAAATCGGAAGTATCAACGGTGGCGGAAGGTACGATAACCTAACTGGTGTATTCGGGTTAGAAAACACCTCAGGGACAGGCATCTCTTTCGGTATTGACCGGATTTATGACGTTTTAGAAGAAAAGAACCTCTTCCCGGAGACTATCACTAATAGTGTTGAAGTACTACTGATCTCTTTCGATAAAGAGTGTATGAAACATGCGATGAAATTGGCTGGTAGCTTAAGGAAAAACAATATCAGTTCTTACATTTATCCTGATCTTGTGAAGGTTAAAAAGCAATTCGCTTATGCCAATAAGAGTAATATTCCTTATGTGGTTGTCATCGGTTCTGAGGAAATGAAGACCGGAAAGTATAATTTGAAAGATATGACCAGCGGTAATCAGGAATTGTTAACAATAGAAGAGATCATTCAATCGTTGGGTAAATAAATTCAGAAAGAAGACTTGAAACACCTGCTTCAAATTATCGCCTTATCAATAGTTGTGCTGAGTAACATTTTCCCAGCTCAGGTGATGGCGCAAAATGATAGTGAACTTGGCAGGTTTTCAAGTGATTTCGTTATAGGGTGCGCACCGCTTACGATTAACCTATCAGTGAATGATAACTTTGGCAATATCGTCAGGCAGTATATTTACGAGGAAGGGGCAGCAGAGACTAATGATACCTTTCATACGTACACAAGTCCTGGCACTTACGAGATTGTGCAGATTATTCAAAGTCAGACTCCACGTACTGACAGATTGACTATTACGGTAATTGAGCCTGAAACACCTCAATTTGAAATCTTTAATTGCTCAAACAACGGCGCGAAAGTTTCCATAATTGATGATGTGTATGATTTTTACCGGGTCTATTTTTTGAGCGATTCAGTGGATGTTGCCCCCGGAGCTACCTCAGAAAACATTCAGTTCCCTAATTCAAATACTCAAAGCATCAGAATCAGAGGTTTTTTAAATAATGCACCTAATAACTGTGGTGAGACTTCCTTTAACTTCGATCCTATTGCTACTATATCTACACCTGAAATCACCGACCTTGAAGTCATCCAGCACTGCGTTGGTCTGGTTTCTGCAGAATTAGATCTTTCGATTAATTCTTTTACAAGGCATGAAGTTCAATATTCAACAGATGGAATTAACTATACCGTTCTCGATACGATTTTCAATCAATCTACCTACAGTAGAACTGATATTCCGGTAAATGGCCGTGAAGTCTGTTTTAGGTTAGTTGCATTGGATGAGTGCGCTCAAAATAGGATCAATTCAGCGGAGAATTGTGCTGGTAACTTATCATTGACAATGCCTGCTGTAAGTGACGTTACTGCTTCATTTAATACCAATGGAGTCTCCATCACTTGGGAGGCTGTAACTGTAAACCCAGCCAACTATACATTGTCCCGTGCACCTGAGAATGGTAGTTTTAATGAAATAGGCAACACAGCAGTAAATGCTTTTACTGATTCACAAACCACTAATGGCAATCGGATATTTGATTATCAGATAGTTTCTGCCGACACGTGCGGAAATTCCTCCTCTCCATCTCTACTCATTCGCCCGATATTTCTTCGTGCTACGGAAAGAACAACTAATAATTACGATTTTGCATGGAATGATTACAATGGCTGGAATATTCCTTCATCATCTATCGAATACAGCCTCGAAGTTCTAGATGAGGAAAACAGCTTGCTGGAATCCTTCCCCATTCTTGAAAATAATTTCACGAGAAATATCAGTCAGGATGCTGATCGTTATTTCAGAATTAGCGCATTTGATCCGAACAATAACAGATTTGCTTATTCGAACATTGTTATTCTCGACAGAGTATCAGAAATCATTATTCCCACCGCATTTACCCCAAATGGTGATGGCCTGAACGATGTATTTTCACCAATCATCAGTGAGGCAGAAAGTTTTGAAATGAAAATTTTCAATCGATGGGGAGAACTAATTTTCTTCTCTAACAGTATCTTTGTAGGCTGGGATGGCAGATATAAAAGCGGAATCGCACAAAGCGGAACATATATTTACCAAATCAGTTTAAAAGAAGAAAACGGTGAAAGTGTTTCGCAGCGGGGAACCTTTCAATTGATCAAGTAAAAATCAGCTTATGTTTGACATGATGAAGATGATGGGCAAAGTAAAAGAAGCCCAGGAGAAAATAAAAGTTGCACAAGAATCACTGGGTAATATTACAGCCAGTGGGGAATCTGGTGCAGGATTAGTGAAAGCAACCGTTAACGGTAAAAAAGAGGTTCTATCGATTGACATTGACCCTTCCCTTCTGAGCAAAGATGATAAAGAAATGGTTCAGGATTTATCCGTCGCAGCTATTAATATTGCACTGGCTAATGTTGAAGGAAAGGCAAAAGAGCATATGAAATCGGCAACTGATGGACTGCTCCCCAACGTGCCGGGTATGGATTTAGGCAATCTTTTTTAGCGTATAAGCAATTGAAGAAAGTATCAATCGTAATCCTCAATTACAATGGAAAAGGCTACCTGGAACAGTTCCTACCGGCACTTATCCAACACAGCACACCTCATGAAATAGTAGTAGCCGACAATGCCTCGACCGATGATTCTGTTGAACTGCTAAACAATTCTTTCCCTCAGGTCAGACTAATAGCGTTAGACAAAAATTATGGTTATGCCGGAGGCTATAATGAGGCACTGAGACTGATAGATTCAGAATATTTAGTTTTAGTGAATTCTGATATAGAGGTGACACCCGGGTGGGTTGAGCCACTAATCGATAAACTAGACTCGAATCAGAACATTGTTGCCTGCCAGCCCAAAATCAGGGCTTTTCACAATAAAGAGTATTTTGAATACGCCGGTGCTGCGGGTGGCTTCATAGACTGGCTGGGTTATCCTTTCTGTCGGGGGAGGATTTTAGATAATTTGGAAAAGGATGATGGTCAATACGATTCAGATATTGATATTTTCTGGGCCAGTGGTGCCTGTTTCGCCATCAGAAAAGAAGTTTTTCATGCAGCGGGAGAATTCGATAGTGGCTTCTTTGCTCACATGGAAGAAATAGACCTCTGCTGGCGCATCCAAAATCTTGGGTATAAAATTTCCTTTTGCCATGAAAGCTTGGTTTATCACGTAGGTGGCGGAACTCTTTCCAGTAATAATCCAAGAAAAACCTACCTCAACTTTAGAAATGGCTTGTATCTCCTGGTAAAAAACTTACCTTTTGGAAAACTCATTTTCACACTCCCGGTCCGTTCTTTTCTCGATTTAGTAGCTGCGATAAAATTTCTTGCGGATGGAAACGGCAAGCACTCGCTATCAGTCTTTAAAGCTCATTGGCATGCGGCCATTCCCGGGATAAAGTATTTTATGAATAAGGCGAAAAATAGGAGAAATAACACAAAGCTGATCTCTCAAAAGCTCATCGTCTTTCAATACTTTCTAAGAAAAAAGAAAAAATACAGTGATATTAATTTTAAATGGGAACTTTAATAGTACCAAAGTGAGTTATGTCTTCTACGAAGAAGCTTGCGGAAATTCATTATGAAAGCGAGCGACAGATAGATCAAGATTGGCGATCCGAAAGTCAGAAAACTTGAATATATGAAAAACATGCGGATACTTGAGGTAGGTACCCTTAATTTTTCGCCGAGTCTGGTGCAGACTCCAAATGCATATTTTTCAATAAATTCCTGCATATTCCTATAACTTTGCAAAGATAAGCAAATAT
>JBCBHL010000103.1:0-20197 GCA_038525605.1 Bacteroidota bacterium | reverse complement strand
AAGCTTTTTGGTAAATTATTTGGTGATAAAGGCTACATCGGAAAAGAACTCTTTAAGAATTTATTCTTTCGTGGTGTTCACCTGGTGACCAAACTGAAGAAGAATATGAAATCTAAAAACGTGACTCCCATTATGGATGCTATCTTACTACGAAAACGTGCTGTCTGCGAATCAATTATCGATCAACTCAAAAATATATTCCAAATTGAACACTCCAGGCATAGAAGCCCCTCCAACTTCTTGAACAATCTTTTCGCCGCTTTGATCGCTTACAACTTTACCGAGAAGAAACCTTCAATTAAAGCTAATTATACCGATACTAAACAACTATTTCTACCT
Source organism: Bacteroidota bacterium (assembly GCA_038525605.1). Taxonomy (GTDB): domain Bacteria; phylum Bacteroidota; class Bacteroidia; order Cytophagales; family Cyclobacteriaceae; genus JANSWY01. The sequence goes on along the minus strand of JBCBHL010000103.1, from coordinate 19,858 downwards.
ATTTGAAAAACAATGCTTACGTCGAACTCACGTTATTTTACTGAACTTAAACGTAAAATAATCAAATAATTTACAAATAAAAAATAATTATAAAAAATTTCAACTGATTGCAAATATCCATCTCCAGGTATTTATATATATATCCGAATTTGTGAGTGTTGTCTTATGTCTATGAGCTTATTAATTCAAATCTATTTTTACACTCCTGATCATTTCCCTACCTTGCAACATGCATTCCCAAAGTGTGATTATTGATGAAAACATCGAACTCTTAAGATTATCTAAATCAGATCATCAACAGGTCCAAGAGCTCATGACTGTAGTTTATCCTCCTCCCTACCTACACATTTGGAAGGATGACGCCAGCTGGTATCTGGAAATGGTCTACAACCAAAGCAATTTCGACAGGGAGATCGACGAACCCAATACCTTCTACTATTTCATCAAGTTTCAAAATCAGCACATCGGTGTATTGAGAATCTGTCACGACAACTCACTGATTGACTTTCCTGATAAAAAAGCGACCAAGCTCCACCGAATCTACATTGATCAGTCATTTCATGGTCATGGAATTGGCAAAACCCTGATGCAATGGGTTGAAAAACAATGCATATCCCGCGGTGATGAAATCCTCTGGCTGGAAGCAATGGATACTCAAGAGCAGGCACTTCATTTTTATCAAAAAAGTGGTTTCGAAATCTGTGGTTCGATGAGACTCGATTTTGACATGATGCTACCGGGATATCGTGGCATGCACAGATTGTATAAGAACCTCTGATCTCAACGCTAAAAAATGATTTCAAAAATATCATTCTGGGTGATTACCTTTTTCATAATCTGGTACTAAGGGATAATTAAAACTAAAACAATAATTATTATGAAAAAGCAAAGATTAAACTTAGAAAATCTAAAGGTGAAAAGTTTCGTGACAGATTTGAAATACAAAAGCTCTAAAACTGTGAAGGGTGGTTTTGCATTAGTATCTGCTGACTGCTCTATTGATCACATTTCCCGTGAAAACCCTGGTGCCAGTAAATGTGCTTGTTTGTAGGAGATTTGTCTCTTTCACCTTAAAAAATATTGATAACCATTTTCCGACAGGCTGGAAGTAACTCCGGCCTTTCTTATTTGCACAATATCTCCGATGTAATTCAAACGCAATTGCATTTTTCAAATCAAGTTTCTCACCACATCCAATCATCTGTCATAAAAGACTGAATTGTATCCAAATCTTTATAGAGACACTATAAAATTTTCAAATAAAAAAAACTAAAAACAGTTGATTACCTTTTTCATAATCTGGTACTAAGGGATAATTGAAACTAAAACAATAATTATTTATGAAAAAGCAAAAAGCAAACCTAAACAACCTGAAAGTCAAAAGTTTTATAATTGAGTTTCCATCAGAGGCTTCACAAACAGTGAAAGGTGGTGATGGGCCAGATTCAACTCATAAGCCATGTGGTCCTATCTCACAAATATTTGGTGGTAGCCAGTGCATGTGTTTATAAAATTTCATCTAATAACAGTTGATAATCAATGATTATCATTTTCCAATAAGGCCGGGAGTAATCCCGGTCTTTTTTCAATCAGTCATTTGTCCCTTATTTTGTCTATCAAGATCACTTCCATCTGCTTGAGCTTGGCGAATCCTTTCACTATCTTTAGAGAGAATCTTCATTATTTTACGCCAGGCAATGCCTATGAAAAGTATTTTATATCCCATATTTATCAGTATTGTTGGTGTAAGCCTGGTATTCGTATTTTTTGAAGACCTGGAAGATTATTTCACCAATTTGCTGATCACAGCGAGAGATCAACCAGTTGATTATGCATTTATCAGCTTTTGGGTGTTGGCATCAGATATCGTTCTTCCCGTACCTTCCAGCATTGTGATGTATTACAATGGATTAGTTCTCGGGTTTCTCCAAGGAAGCGCACTATCTTTTTCCTCGCTCCTAATTTCAGGGACCATCGGCTATTGGATTGGCTATAGTTCTGCTTTTGGATTTAATCATCAACGGAATGAAAAAGCAGATCAGCTCATCAAAAGTTACGGTAGCCTTGGCATGATCCTCACTCGTGGCATTCCCATTCTCTCAGAAAGTGTCTGCTTCACAGCTGGATATAACAAAATGAATTTCAAGGTCTATACACTCCTAAACGCAGCTGGTGCAATTCCAATATCACTCGTTTATGCTTATTTCGGTGGAATGGGAAAGGAATCAGGTTTGTTTTATTATTCTTTTGGATTGTCTATTCTGATTTCACTAGTATTATTTTTAGGCGGCAAGAAAATTATCGACAGACTATCGAGCGAAAAAGCAGCTTGATTCACTCTTTATAGTCAAATATTGACACCTTCCTAATATCGTTGGTTAATCTTCTTAAATTCAAGGTAAACCAGTATCAAGACTACTAATGCTTCAGCGGCAAAATAGAGAACACCAAAAACGGTAACTTCTTCGTGTAGATACACAATCAATCCCGCGGTAAGCAAACAATACAGGAAATTGGCAACTGCTATAATTTTCAAATAAGGTTTCCACTTTTGTTTTACGGTAAAATAGCAGGAAAATGAATAAATACTGAAAGCGACCGCTATTATGCCCAGTATTTGCAAATAATCCTTACTCACTCCGAAAAAATCAGTCATGTTTGATAGCACCAGCAGCAGCATAGTTGCAGTCACTATTGCGCCTAATCCGTCAATTAGAAATACTTTTTTTGGACTAAGTGCCTGCCACTTTCTAATCAAGCTCATTGCTTTTCTTTCAGTTGATCTATCGTCTTTTTCAAATCTATCAAGAACGGTGAACTTTCAGTTCTGATAACCAGTCCATTTGCCTTATTATCCATTAGCTTTGAAAAATAGCTATCTGCAATATTAACCTCCACAACCATCCCATTTCTTGCCAAAACATTTTTTGCAATAATCTGTGGTAAAGTAGTTTCCCCGGATGTCCCCAAAACAAAGAGAATACCAGTCTGCTTAGAAATTCTCAGTACCGTTTCTTTCCTGAAAAACTTCTCATTATAGTATTCATCAAACCACAAAACATGGGGCCTTAAATCTTCCCCACATTGTGGGCAGGTCAGTATTTCAGCCTCTTGTTCTGTCAACTGATTTTTGCCTCTCCCCTTAAGCTCAATTTCCTCCGGAAAAGGATATAACTCATCACTACAGTCATCTCCACAGCGCATTTTATCATGATCTCCATGAATGAGATATGTCCGTTCCTCTGAATTTCCAGCTTTTCGATGTAAACCATCGATATTTTGTGAGATCAAAGCAAACTGATCACCTATCAATGCTTCAATTTCTCTCAGCATGAAATGACTTTTGTTTGGCTTTGCAAACTCGGTGATAGATTTTCGATAGAGGTAAAATTTCAAAACCTCATGCGAGGCAATATCGAAAAACCGCTTAGTTCCGATTTCCTGCGCTTTGTAATTCTTCGATCCCGAAACCCAATAACCGTCTTTCCCTCTAAACGTTGGGATGCCACTTTCGGCAGAAATCCCCGCTCCAACCAAGAAGGAAATCTTCTTATTCTTCTCAAAGCATAGCTTTAATTGATTTATTACACGTTGCTCCATCAGGCAACTGTTAAAAATAAGATGAATCCTACCACTCCAATCGAAGTTGTAGCAATACCAAGTCGTTTTGAATGCATCCATCCGGAAAGGGAAATCACAAAAATCAGTGATAGTATTCCTACCATAAAGGCTATGATTCCAACGATTCTCGGATACAATATTGAGATCTGTTCTATGTCGAAAGGATAACCCGGAGTAGAAACCATTACCAGTTTAGTCATGGCAAAAACAGAGACAATAAAGGCAATCGATGATAATGACGAACCAAGAATCAGGTATTTGACAATCTTTCGCTCACTTTTGGAAATGATCAGTGTACCCAGGATAGATGCTGAAAACCCACCAAAAAAAGCACTGATAAAAATAAACTGAGAAGCAAGCTTATTCAAATATTCGATTGGCATTTCCATCATACTCATTGGTGGTAAGGTTCAAAAACTGACATATATCAGACAATATAATGGTCATCTAAGAGCTTACAAAACAGAATGATTACAAATTCTGAATTTCGGAATATGCAGGCAATTAGCAGTTTTCCCTATCTTAGGGCGATGAATTACACCAAATACATCAGCCTATTTTTATTTTTGATTTCAATCTCTCATATTTCAAAAGCTCAGTCAACTTATGAAAAAGAAATCAAAGAGTATCAGGAAGCACTAAACGAGGAGTATCGAAATCCTAAAGAAACCCCTTTGAGTGTGAAAGATTTGAAAAAGTTTAAAAAACATAAATTCTTTCCGATAGATTCATCATACAAAGTCGAAGCGCAATTGACGCATATGGAAAAACCACAGTTGTTCAGGATGAAAACTTCCTCTGCAAGAATAGCTGATTACAAGATATACGCGATCGCCGAATTTGAACTAAATGGAAAAAAGTATGCATTGAATATTTATCAAAGTCCGCAGTTGTTAGACTCTGAAGAATATAAGGATTACCTATTCCTGCCGTTTACTGATCAAACGAATGGGAAGGACTCTTACGGTGGCGGTAGATACATTGGTCTAAGTATTCCGGAGGGAAATAAAATCATCATAGATTTTAACAAAGCTTATAATCCATATTGTGCATACAGCGATAAATATTCCTGCCCGATACCTCCGCGGGAGAATAATTTGAATGTCAGAGTGGAAGCGGGGATTAAGTTTCAGTAAGTACGCTCTGTTGATTAAGTGCAACAGCTATCAGACAGTACCCCGGCTTAAAAACATCGAAAGGAAGATCGAAAGACCTTCCTTTTCAATTCATCATCAGCTTTTTGACGAGAGCAAATTTGCCTTAGCAATCATAAACTTAGCTTGATTTTCTGGTGACATCTGAATCTGCACCAGCCTCCAAGTAAGATTGTATGTGCTAATTTCAAAGCCTGTAGGCAAAGCACCAAAAAACGAATCGTTAAAATTTAACTTCTGAATTGCATACGAAGGTTGTCCCCGACTTAAGAGTTTGATTTCAAATGGCTCACTTCCATTCATCGAACCTGTTACGGACCTGTAATATTGCCATATCAAAGATGTAGAAGCTATGTGATTGGAAAGATCCCTAAAGCCATTGGATGGATTAGTTGCATTAAAAGGCTTCAGAGAAGAATCGCTATAGCTGTAAGACATTGTATCTACAATTTCCTTACCTCCAAGATCTACCGCAGCATAATCAAAAGCTGACTCTTTGGCTTTTATAGCATCCAACACTTGCTTTACTGTTGAGGTTTCAGTTACATTGTCCAATTGAAGGTTTTGAAAATAACAATAGAGCCCAACTACTCTAAAACTTACTTGTAGTGACATAAAAATAGTTTAATTAGTTAAAAAAATAAGTATTGTCACAACAGATCAACCAAGAAGGTATTCATCTCACAAGAATTCATGAACTTACTCTCCGAATAAATTATGAAAACTAAAAAATGTCTTGTGGTCACAAAACGTACTTCTAACGGATTGTCTATTGCAACGATGAATTGTTTTCTTAATTTAAGTAAATTGCTCAAATGATTCACTTGAATCAATTAAGTTGTCCATGCAATTGTCCTATTCTCCATCTCGAAAAAACATCTTCTTGTTGATTTGCTAGCTTTTACATTATGATCTGTCTGTCACCGATAATTCAACAGAAAACAAAGAAATAATTGCTCACAACCGAATAACATCATTTTTACTTGAAATGTAATACTCCCGAAAAAATCACACTCTCTTTTCCTGTTTGCTGTAAATTCGAATTATTACCTCCAAAACCCTGTCTTTTTCAGTTGGTTGCTTATTTTTGCGCCGTGGAATTGTCATACATTACAGACGACAGTATTAACCAGTTCATCATCAGGGCTTTGCAGGAAGATGTGGGTGAAGGTGCTCTTTCAGGAGATCACTCAACGCTTGCCTCTATTGATGCTGCAGCAACAGATCATGCCCGATTGATTATAAAAGGTGAGGGTATCATTGCCGGTGTGGAACTGGCAGGTAAAATCTTTGCCAAAGTGGACCCGGAACTGGAAGTGGAATACCTGGTCAAAGACGGGGACTCAGTGAAATACGGTGACATTGGCTTGTACGTCAAAGGCAAAGCTCAGAGTATCCTAACAGCTGAAAGGCTAGTACTTAATTGTATGCAAAGAATGAGTGGTATAGCTACCTACACCAATCAAATGGTTAAGCTGATTGAAGGCACCAATGCACGATTACTCGACACTCGTAAAACGACTCCTAATTTCCGGATGATGGAAAAATGGGCCGTGGTAATCGGTGGCGGTGTTAATCACCGATACGGACTCTATGACATGGTGATGCTAAAGGATAATCATGTCGATTATTCCGGTGGAATCAGCAATGCAGTTGCCAAAACGAGGAAATACCTGGCAGCAAAAGGTCTCGATCTCAAAATAGAAGTTGAAACCAGAAATCTGGAAGAAGTAAAAGAGGCGTTGGCTTGTGGTGTTGACAGAATCATGCTCGACAATATGTCTGTGGCGCAAATGACAGAAGCGGTGAAGTTAATTGACGGGAAAAGTGAAGTTGAAGCATCCGGAGGCATCACAGAGGAGACTATCCGACCAATTGCCGAAACAGGTGTTGATTACATCTCTGTAGGAGCACTGACTCATTCCTACACCAGTCTTGATATTAGTTTAAAAGCAGTATAACAACGAAATGATTGTAAAAACAAGAAAATATAAATTACCAACCAAGACTTATGTTGGTATCGCATTAACAGGTGTTTTAAAACAACAGTGGTGGGTAATTCTGATCTACCTGGCTTTGTGTTGCGGTTATTTCCTGGCTCCCAGTCTTTGGTGGATCATCGGAGCAACAATTGCACTGGCACTGTATGTGTTGTTTTGGGTAATACAGTTTTACGGACTCCCGCAACTGGAGCAGGGTAAGTTCATGTTTGAAAAACTCTCATATGAAATCAATAGCCAGCAGATTCTGATCAAATTAAATTCTAAACAGGGAATGCCTGTGAAATGGGATGCGATCAAAAGAGTTGCAAAAGGCAAAGACTACTACGCGCTTTTCATGAATAAAGCTCAGATTATTCATCTCCCAAGAAAAATTTTCAATACGGAAAATGAATATAAATTTCTGGAGACTATCCTCAAAAGAAAAAACCTGATTCAGGAATAAGCGTCTTCTGTGGCAGAATCTGAGAAGGATAGAATCAAGAAGTGCAAAGTAAAACTGGCTCGCTACTGTGCCTACAGAGAAAGGACTCATCATGAGGTCAAATCCAAAGCAATGGGTCTTGGCCTCAGAAATGATGAAGCAGAAGAGTTACTTTCGGAACTGATCTCTGAAAACTTCATCAACGAAGAGCGGTTTGCCAAAACTTACGTGAGAGATAAATTCTATCTCAACAAATGGGGTAGGAATAAAATTCTTCAGGGCCTGAAGCAAAAAAGAATCAGTGACTATTGCATCGATTCCGGCATGAATGAAATTGATGAGGATGATTACAGAAATACCCTGAAGTCTCTCTTCGAAAAAAAAATCACTACTGTAAAAGGTGATAACCAACTAATCAAAAATCAAAAAGCTGCTTCATTTCTCATTGGTAAAGGCTATGAATCATCAATGGTTTGGCAAATTATCAAAGAACAATCATCCTGAAAAAGTGTCCTGATTATAAGTGTCTTACAAATTACAAACTCTTGTATTGACGCTTCCACACGTAACCTTATTGCTCTTTTAGCAGTAAGCATTAAAGGTTATCACGATAGATTTATTATGTTGATTTTTGAAATTTTATTCATAAATATGAATTTATAATTTCTTAAAATTACAAAGTTTGACAGTTTATCAGTGCAAAACTCAACGTGATAATGTCTATTATAAATTCAATATCATGAAATATTCATTTTTTATCATTTGCTTATTAGCATTCAGTTTTTCAGTACAGGCCCAAAAAAACAAAAAAGTCAACGTTAGCAAAAAGTTAGTTGCAGTTCAGGGCTATGATGTTGTAAGTTACTTCAATGGGAAAGCGGCTCTCGGATATGAGAAAATCCAGTCTGAATACCAGGGTGTCAAATATTATTTCGCATCATTGACCAATAAAGAAGTATTTGACAAAAACCCGGAAAACTACTTACCTCAATATGGTGGCTGGTGTGCTTATGCAATGGGAATTGACGGCAGTAAAGTGAAAATTGACCCCGAAACATTCAAAATTTTGGATAACAAGCTCTATCTGTTTTACAACTTTAGAGGTAATAATACCCTTACCCCCTGGAATAAAAACGAAGCTTCCCTGAAATCTTCTGCCGATGATTATTGGAACAAAGAATCTAAATAGTAGCCCATTGCGACCCAATGATTAAGGGTTAGTCGCAAAATAGTTTTATATTTGTGCGTTTTTAATTGAATGGAATGAATTTAAAGGTTGCAGCGAGCGATTTATTAGATCAACTGGAGGGGATAATTGACCAGATATCAAATGATGATTTTAAAAAGCCATTGGAAATCCTAAGTGATTCTTCAATAGGTCAGCATGTTCGTCATACTTTGGAGTTTTTCATCTGCCTGATGGATGCCTCTAATGAAGGAATCATCAATTATGATAAAAGAAAGCACGACAAATATATCCAGGAAGACAAAGCGCTGGCTGTAAGTGTCATTAAATCAATCAAAGAGTTTATTGCCAAAGTTGAAGATAATAAGTCTCTTTCTTTGGAGATGGAATATGGCGTTTCTGACACTGAAGTGGAAACCAGCGTTGTTCCTACCAATTACGAAAGAGAGTTGGCTTACAACATCGAACATGCTGTTCATCATATGGCCCTAATGAAGGTGGGTATCATCTCGAGGCTTAATTATGTTGAGCTTCCTCCCTACTTTGGAGTTGCCAGCAGTACCGTTAGGTATAAAAATCAATAAAAAGACTAGCAACACATAACGAAGAATGTGGTGGGGATTTTTTCCAAAAACTTCTGGTTTAAGTTAAAACGGTGGGAGTACTGGCCTTTTGACGTTCTTTACCTTCCGGTGTATCCCTATTTCACCTGGCAGATTATTAAAAGAAGAAGCTTTTTCTTCTTTACTGCTTCCAACCCCTCGATTGATTTTGGTGGGATGCTGGGTGAAAAGAAATCTGAAATTTTTGATCTGATCCCGGAAAAATATATTCCGGTTACCATCAAACTTTCTCCTGACACAGACGAAGAAACAGTACTTCAACTATTGCAGGAGCGCAATATCAACTATCCTTTTATCCTAAAACCTGACATTGGTGAAAGAGGATGGATGGTGAAGAAAATTGATGATCTGGAAGATTTAAGGTCCTACCTCACTAAAATCGAAGTGGACTTTTTACTGCAGGAATTTGTTAATTATCCACTTGAATTAGGAGTGTTTTACTACAGATTTCCTAATCAGAAAAATGGCAAGGTAAGTTCCATTGTTGCCAAAGAAATGCTGTTCATTGAAGGCGATGGAGAAAGCACCATTTTGTCACTGATCGAAAAAAAACCGAGAGCCCGGTTTCAGATGGAAGCGCTGACGAAAGAGTATGACGAAGCATTTCTCAGTAAAGTGCTGTCAAAGGGAGAACGATTAGAATTGGTATCGATCGGCAATCATTCGAAAGGCACAAAGTTTTTGAATGGAAACAACTGGATTGACAAGCAGTTAAATGAGGTGATAGACTCACTGGCTAAAGAAATTCCCGATTTTTACTTCGGCAGGTTCGATCTTAGGTGTGAGAGCATAGAATCGCTGAGGGAATTGAAGCATTTTAAAATTATGGAGTTAAATGGCGCTGGCGCTGAACCCGCTCACATTTATCAGCCAGGCTACTCCTTGCTAAAAGCCTATCAGTCTATTTATCACCACATCAATGTATTGTCAAAAATAAGTGCGATTAATAAGAGAAGGGGCTTTCCTTACTGGAGCACTTCCAGAGGTCTTGCTAAAATCCGTGAGATTAAAACGTACAACAGGCAGAAATCAAGCTAGCGCCTATGAGTCCAATCATCGTTTTTCTGGTCGCCACTATCGTTAGCTTCATCGGATCTATACCTCCCGGGACTATCAACATCAGTGTGATGCAATTGGCAATTCTGCATAGAAGATCAACAGCTATCGCTTTCGGGGCTGCCGCGGCGTTGGTGGAGTTGTTTTATGCAGGTTTCACTGTTCGCTTTCACATTTTCCTGACTGAAAACACCAACATCACAGACTATTTTCACATGATCGCGGGAACAGCAATGGTGATATTAGGGTTTTTAAACCTGCTATCAAAAACCAAAACAACAGATGTAAAGACTGTCCATGAACAGGTAAAAAAAAGAAATGCTTTCAGAAAAGGAGTTTTACTGGGTATTGCCAATCCTTTGACAGTACCCTTCTGGCTGGCTGTAACTGCCTACCTACAAAAGCACGAATGGATCACTTTGGACGGGTTCAACTTATATGCCTATGCCCTCGGCATCTCAGTAGGCACCTTTATTTTACTACTTGCAGTCACTCAACTGGGAAGCAAATTCAAGGCAATCGCCAACAACAGATTAATTGTACACATTATTCCCGGCATATTATTCATTTGCATGGGACTGTACAGCTACTACCAGTGGTATCTTACTTTCTAAGATAGTGCACCAGGTAAAAGCCACGAAGTGTTAGAATCAACACCAAGGGAATCAAAGAGGCGTGAATAGGCTGTGGTAGGAAATTCCATGCGAAGATTAAAAGCACATAAAATATACTGGTGTATTTAAAGTAGGCTCTCAATTGCTTTTTATAGCGCTGCTTGTTGAAGAAGAAAATTGCTATCAAATGTGTTGGAAGCGCCCATAAGATATTCAGATTCCACTGTGATATATGATCTGTCCCAAACCACAAAAACAACAAAAACCATCCGGCCAGCCCTGCCAGTCCGAAAAATACATAATCTACCCACTTGGTTCTGGTACCTTTTTTAAAATTGATGTTGGTGATAAAGCCAATGACAAAAAACAGAAAGGTGAAAAAATTGAAAGGTGTTAACAATGGCGTTTCATGAATTTCCGGTTTGGCCTCAAACACTTTTTCAGTTTTTAAGACCAACGGTCTACTTCCATTCGCATCCACAATTTTTGACTTGGCCATCGACCGATACACATAGTCGGGCAAGAATAAATATTCCTCTCCTTTAGCGGTTCTGTCAACACCGAGTCCCAGACCAAGATCAATACCAAGATCACCCCAATATTGCTGATCACAATAGCGGTCCATTAATCCCCTGAGGGTAAGGTCCTCCTCTACAAACGAGGTATCTATTACCAACTTGTCTTGAAGAACTTCTCTTAAAACATCTCTGATCTTTGTGGCACAATTGTCAAAGGCATAATTGTAATAGTAATTTCTGTTTTCTGGCTTGCTATTGTTTCTCAAAAAATCCATCAACGCCTGTTTTTCTTCCTGCGTAAGATTCAGCACCTGCTCATACACAAACCGATTATCAGCAATGTAGTTGTCTCTAAACCTCTGATATCTGGAGACGCCTAGCTTATAAAGCATTCTTCCTTTGACAAAATTCAAATAAAAGTTTTCCTGATTGAAGTCAAAAACACCATAATTGTAAACAAGATCAATATTTCTTTGAGGATCGTATACCCTAAAAGCACTGTGTCCAAATGCAGAATACAACTCATTTTGATAGGGTCCCATCGTCATTACCCTAATCTCCGCATCAGGTGAAAGCTGGTAGGCAATCACAGGTTTTGCAAAAGAAATGGCTATTACAAGAATTATATATTTGAATATTTTGTTCATAGCATTAGATTACATCCAAATCTAGCAAAAGTAGGTTAAAACATGAGCTACCCTTATAAAGATCTGCTAAATATTGCCTCAAAACTAACGTTCAAAAGGCTTACCAATTTGGTAAAACTCTGGACCAGCTACAATAGTTCTAAAAAACATAAAAGAAGTTTCAACCCCGCTTTTCCTTCCAGTATTTCTATTGAACCTACTACCAGCTGTAATCTCCGATGTCCGGAATGTCCCAGTGGACTGCGCTCTTTTACAAGGCCTACCGGCATGCTTCAGGAAAACACTTTCAAAAAAGTAATTGACGAATTGGCCGACACCCTTCTATATCTCACTTTTTATTTTCAGGGCGAGCCTTATTTAAATCCGAAATTTCTGGATCTGGTAAACTACGCACACAAGAAGAACATTTATACCGCCACTTCCACCAATGCCCATTATTTGAATGACGAGATAGCCAGAAAAACAGTGGAATCCGGGCTTGACAGACTCATTATTTCCATCGATGGTACCTCCCAGGAAACTTATCAGGTTTATCGAATTGGTGGCAAACTGGACAAAGTGCTTGAAGGAACCCGCAATATTCTAAAGTGGAAAAAGCAATTAAAGTCCTCCACACCGCATGTTATGTTTCAGTTTCTGGTTGTGCGGCCCAATGAGCACCAGGTTGCGGAAGTCAGGAAACTTTCAAAAGAAATGGGTGTGGATCAACTGGTATTGAAAACAGCTCAGATTTATGATTTCGAAAATGGAAATGATCTGATCCCAACCATCGATAAATACTCCAGGTATAAAAAGGAAAAAGATGGGAAGTACAGCATCAAGAACAAGTTGCTGGACCATTGTTGGAAAATGTGGCATTCCTGCGTAATCACCTGGGATGGTAAAATTGTCCCTTGCTGCTTTGATAAAGATGCTACCTTTAAAATGGGCAGCCTGATAGAAGACACTTTTGAAAGTATCTGGAACAGTAAACCCTATCTAAAATTCAGAGAAAACCTGTTCCGATCCCGTTCATCAATCGAAATGTGCACCAACTGTACGGAGGGTACCAAGGTTTGGTCGGATTGAATTAACTTCACCCGATGAAACACTTACTACCAATACTACTCGTACTTTTTTTCTGCAAATGCAGCACCCCACAATCGACAGAAAACACTCAAAACGTCACTTTCAAACAGTCGATGGATTCTGTCTTAAATGGTATTTTTAATCCGGATGAACCAGGAGGATCAATTCTGGTTATGAAGGGTGATTCTGTCGCTTACCTGCGAAATTTTGGAATAGCGGACTTGACCACCGGAGAAAAAATTACAGAAAATACTGTTTTCAATACCGGATCGATTTCCAAAACTTTTGTCTCTAATGCCATCCTTATGTTGCATGAAAGAAATCAATTGTCTATTGATGATAAGATCAGCAAATATTTTCCTGATTTTGACAATGGAGAACTGGCTGATAAGGTAACGATTAAAAACTTATTGGCGCACAATTCCGGCCTGCCCGATATCAGAAGAGAATTGAATGACTTAAATTATTACCTGACCGCTAAAGATACCGGCAACTTCGAACCGATTAAAAGAGCCACTGAATTAAATTTTGAGCCTGGCGAACAATTTCAGTATTCAAATCCTGCATACAACGGACTTGCATTAATTATCAATCAGGTAACTGGTGAAAAATGGCAGAAGTTTGTTTACGAAAATATTTTAAAACCATCGGGAATGCCCAATAGTAAAATTACTGACGGGTCATTTCCAGATACAGGTGTAGCGCATGCTTATGAGTTCAAAGAGGGCGCTTTTCAGGAATTGGATTATGGTGAGGAACCTTTTTTTGTAGCAGCAGGTAATGGCGGAATTTGGTCTTCAGTTGTCGAACTGGCTTCATATGAAAAAGCAATTAGAAATCATCAGTTTCTGAGTGAAGAGCTGCTACAGGAGTCCAGGACTGTATTTCAGCCGGAGAACTGGAAAGGAGAAGCAGGCGCCTTCATAGGTTACAGCTGGTTTATTGAAGACAAAGGTCTCTACAAGGGAGATTTAGCAGGTACGTCGATGGTATCTCATACAGGCTCACAAGGTGGTTTCAGAGCATTTTTCATTTCATTTCCTGAAAAGAATATCCAATATATAGCACTTTTTAACAGACCAGTAGATGAATTCAGGCAGATAGTCGCTGGTGGAGTGGATGCAATCAAAGATGCTAATTGGTTTGAATAACAAATCAACTTACTTCAGAAATCATTTTCGAAATCACAGCTTAACAAGCTCAGCAAATTTTTTAAGGAATATAAAGATTAGTTAAGTACTGAAGGAATTACTTGCAAACAGTGTAAAACAGCCTAATTCAGGTTGCTTTTGTCACGTTTTAGATTTAATCTAATAAATTGGCATTTTTAATATAAAACCAACTATAAAATGAAACATTTTGGAATAACCACTTTCTTGCTGATAATCTCGTTGTTCAGTTACGGTCAGATTTCCAGGGACTGGACGTCTTTCGCTCAGGCTTATGAAATTCAGTCTGAAACCATCAAAAAATTTAAAGTAGTTGCCTCTGTCAAAGTTGAATCTGATGACGAAAAAGCCCGGGCAGGTGTATGGGCCAGGGTAGATAACAAACCCGGGCAGGGAAGAGGGTTCTTTGACAACATGAGAAATAGGCCCATCAGGTCTGATGAGTGGAAGGAATATACTGTTGAAGGCACCTTTGATGAAAATGCTGAGAGCATCATATTCGGTGGTATTATTTATAACAATGGAAAATTCCTATTTGATAAGTTTGAGCTGTACATAGCTGATGAAAATGGTACTTATCAGCAAGTTGAAATAGAAAACCAGGGATTTGAAAGTGGTATTTCAAATGATGAAATACAGGGTTGGTTTTGGGGCATCAGTGATAACAATCCCGTGATTGTAAAGGAATTTTCTTCACAACCCAGCGATGATAGTGCCGATGGTAAATATGCACTTCTGATAACAGGAGAAAATATTAAAGAAGCCGGTAGTCTGGGAGAAGCTTATCCAAATATTGGCAAGTTGATAGCGGTAGTCTATTTAGTTATCATTGCCCTATCATTTCTGACTTTCGTGTCTTCTCCTGATGCAGACAGGTGGTCAGGTATCGCCAAAATAGGGTTTAGATTCGCCTTTATCTACTTTCTCTTGTTCATTGCCTTCCTTAATAACGGAGCATACCCATTTTGGAGAAATATATTCAGTATACCTATGGCATGGATGCAAAGTTCTGTGTTATGGTTCGCAAATGATATTTGTGGAATTCCTTTTCGGATTGCTGTTGGGACTAATGGAAGCGGTGACACCTCATTCAGTTACCTGCTGTCTTTCTTCATTTTCATACTAGCGGTATCGGGCAGCGTCATTTGGTCCGTGGTAGACAGGAAACGCCCAAATTATCAAAAATTATATTACTGGCTGACCACAGCAATGCGTTACTATGTAGGTCTGATGCTGATCAATTATGGCCTTAGCAAAGTAATCCAATTACAATTTCCGGAACCGACATTCAATAGACTATTAGAAGCATATGGAGATTCCTCACCTATGGGGTTGGCATGGACTTTTCTTGGGTTTTCCGAAGGTTACAATATGTTTATGGGAATAGCCGAAGTTTTAGCTGGCCTGTTGTTGTTTAGGCGGTCTATGACAGCCGGAGCAATTATCACGGTAATGACTACAATGAATGTAATGGCTGTCAATTACTTTTTTGATGTTCCGGTTAAGATCACTTCTACGCACCTGGTATTAATCTCACTTTTTCTACTGTCGAAAGATCTTCGGAAAATCGTACTGTTTTTACTTTCAAGTATTCCAGTCAAAAGCGTCACACCTATTAAACGCCCACAATTCAATAAAGTGATCAATATCGGTATGCTTGTGCTAAAAATTCTGATCATTGGTTATGCTTTTGGTTACGGTACCTATAATATTTCAAACCTTCAAAAAACATATGGAAGCGGAGCTCCTAAACCACCATTGTACGGTTTATATAAAGTAACAAACTTTGTCATTAACGGAGATACGATCACTAGTTATAAAAATGAAAAGCTCTGGAAAGACATTCGTTTTCAAAGAAGTGGCAGTGCAATAGTCACCAATAGAAATGAGCAAAATTTATACTATAGAATAGAGGTAGATACAACTAATCAAAAAATTAAATTCACTCCCTCAAGTAATACCAGTTCATTTGACTTACATTATACAGAAACAGATAAAACTTTCGATTTCAATTTTATTCATCAAAGTGATACGGTATCGGCACAAACTTTGAAACTGGGTAAAGAAGACTTTCTGCTAACTAACAGAGGCTTCCACTGGATTAGTGAATACCCTTTCAATCGATGATTAGATCTTGAATGGTGAAAAACAGTAACTAAGTGGTGATTGGTAAATATGTACCAGTCATTATCACGTTTAGTTGTTTATTGAGTGATTTTCGATGTTTTAATGGTCAAATTTTATTAGCTGATATTAATTATGAATTCATAATTATGAATTAAATATAAAAATTGACCAATCCTTTGACTCAAAATCTGCATAATAAATCTTTCGTGATAACCTTTACTAGTCATCACTTAATTACTCCTATTGATCAACCAGCCATATAAAACAAAATCGAAAATTATCATTTACCAATTCTCTGAAATAGCTTCGTATCATTACAAAACTCAAAAGTATGAAAAATCTCATATTAGTATACGGATTGCTCTTATGCAGCCTTGGCCTTATTGCCCAAAACACACCAGTTACCCAAGCTGATTATCAGCAGGCGGCCAGGTTTTCACCCAATAACCTAAGAAGGATGGTATTCTCCACCAGGGTAGATCCTCACTGGCTCAAAAGTGCCAAAGGATTCTGGTATAGCTATAAAACAACAGATGGCGTATCTTATTACCTGGTTAACCCTCAGGCAAAATCTAAAAAAAGTTTATTTGATAATGATCGACTAGCTGCTGACATGAGTCGGCTGACAGGTGATCCGTTCGATAGGATCAACCTGGATATTACCAACCTGGAATTTATCGATGGTGATCGCAAAGTCCGATTCGAGGTAAAAAGTAAATTGCTCGAAGTAGAGGAAGAAGATGAGGAAGAACAAAGAGGCAATGAACAGGAAGATGACAAAGACAAAAAGCCGAAGAAAAAGAAAATTGTGAAAAAGGTCTGGTTTTTCGAATACACCATTGCATCGGGGAAACTGGTACTGCTCGACGACTACAAAAAGCCTAAAAAAGACAAAGACTGGGCAAGTTTTTCTCCTGATAAATCCATCGTACTATTTGGCAGAAACTATAACCTCTACTGGATGGATATCGAAAACTATGAAAAGGCGCTCAAAGACGAAAAAGACTCTACTATTGTCGAAAACCAACTGACAACAGATGGTGAGCAATACTTCAGCTACACTTCAGGTGAGCGGGGCAAAACCGATGATGAGATTGAAAAAGACAAAGACGAAAGAAAATCTGTCTTTGCAGCATGGGCGCCTGATTCCAGAAAATTCGCCTTGGTCAAAAGTGATGTCAGGCATTTGAAAGATCTGTGGGTGATCAATTCAGTAGCAAAGGGCAGGCCTACTCTTGAAACATACAAATATCAGATGGCGGGGGAAAAAGAAAACCCGAAACCGGAGCTTCATGTATTTGATTTGGATAAAGAGAACCAAACCAAAATAGAGACAGACAACTTCCCTGACCAATCTTTGAGGATTTTCTACTCGTCCAATCCAAAAAAAGAAAGGGACGATAAAAGGCGTTCATTTAAATGGTTGTCCAAAACCAGTGACAAAGTATATTTCTCCCGGACCAGCAGAGACCTAAAAAGAATAGATTTATGTGTTGCCAACATTGAAACCGGGGTGGTACAGGTATTGGTAGAGGAAAGACTGAATATCTACGTAGAAGAAGCAACTCCCGGCCTGATCAACAATGGTAAAGAGATTATTCAATGGTCTGAAAGAGACGGGTGGGCGCATTTTTACCTGTACGATGACAAAGGCAATCTAAAAAACCAAATTACCTCCGGGCCCTTTCACTGTGAAAGCATAGAAGGTATTGACGAGAAAAACAGAGTGCTGTATTTCACCGCCAACGGCAAGGAAAAAGGTGAAGACCCCTATTACTATCACCTCTACAAAATTAATTTTGACGGAACCGGTCTGAAATTACTCAATAAAGGAAACTACACGCACCAGTCCAATCTGAATGACGAAAACACCTATTTCGTCAACAACTTCTCGCGAGTCGACACAACTCCCCAGTCAGATTTGTATAACAGCTACGGCACAAAAATAATGTCGCTGGAGACAGCAGATCTTTCTTTGCTTTTTGAAGCTGGATATCAATTTCCTGAAACTTTCAAAGTAAAAGCCGGAGATGGCATCACTGACCTCTATGGCGTAATGTACAAACCATTCAATTTCGACTCTACCAAATTGTATCCGCTGATCGAATATGTGTATCCCGGTCCTCAGACCGAAGCAGTTAACAAGTCTTTCTCAGTCAGAATGGATCGAACTGATCGGATGGCTCAGCTCGGATTCATTGTCATTTCGTTGGGAAACAGAGGCGGACATCCTGATAGAAGCAAAAGATACCATAGCTATGGTTATGGCAACCTCAGAGATTATGGATTACAGGACAAAAAAGTGGTCGCGGAACAGCTCAGTTATAGACACAAGTTCATCGATATTAATAAAGTGGGTATTTTCGGACATTCCGGTGGCGGATTTATGAGTACAGCAGCAATGCTGGTGTATCCGGATTTTTTCAAAGTAGCAGTTTCATCTTCCGGGAATCATGAAAACGCTGTTTACAACAGGTGGTGGAGTGAGAAGCATCACGGTGTAAAAGAAGTCACAGATGAGGATGGCAAAACAACTTTCAAATACATGATTGATGACAACCCGTCAATTGCCAAAAACCTGAAAGGCAAACTGATGATTACAACTGGCGACATTGACAACAACGTGCATCCTGCCGGAACTATTTTGATGGCGAATGCCCTGATTAAAGCCAATAAAAGATTTGATTTCTTTAATTTTCCCGGTCAGCGACATGGCTATGGCAACATGAATGAATATTTCTTCTGGATGAAAGCAGATTACTTCAGCAAACATTTAATGGGTGATCACACGGATCATGGAGTAGATATCAAAGAAATGAATAGCGAAATGCCTCAAAAAAGATAAAAAGCAGATTCAAATAACCAGAAGCAGGTGGAAAATATCTTCTACCTGCTTTTTTATTGCCCGTCAGTTTCTACATCCCGGGGATACATAAGGGATACAAGGAATACTAAACACACAAAACCTCTGATATCCAACTAATCAAAAAGCTCCTGATTATCAATTACTTACAAAACCTCCACTCAGACAAAAGCATTTCCATTTCTGCCAGTATCCCTTTTGTATCCTATCCTTTTTCAAAGTCTTTCGTGACATAAATCAACTTTGTACCTGTCAACGAATTGTGATTCTCAACAACAACATTCATCACAGATCAAAGGCAATTTTTTTAAAACAACAAAAACTAAAACGTTATGAAAAATCAAAAATTAAAACTCAATGATTTAAAAGTAAAAAGCTTCACTACTGAGATCGACGCTGACAACCAGAATACAGTGAATGGTGGCGCAGGTAATGTAGCGCTTAACACCAAGCCGATGTGTAATCTGATCAGTAAGTTTTTTGTATGCGAGATCAAGGCACCCACTCATACCTGGGATGCCGAATGCGGCAGAAGAGGCTAAACTCTAAATTGATAAGCGAATTCTCCTGAAAGTCCTGACCAACGGCAATCTCATATTTAATCAGGCGCGCTATTGGTCAGTTTTCAAAATCGCATAAACGCTTATTATCAAATTCTAATATGCAACAACAAAGTTCATCACTTGAACGATGACAAAACTCAATTTTTTAAAAACAACAAAAACTAAAACGTTATGAAAAATCAAAAATTAAAACTCAATGATTTAAAAGTAAAAAGCTTCACTACT
>JBCBHL010000102.1:0-20217 GCA_038525605.1 Bacteroidota bacterium | reverse complement strand
TTCTGGAAGAATGATACTTCAGAGTCTTCAACAGGAACTCTGAAGTGGAGATTTCCTGAGTCCAAACAGGCCTTCGCAGGTAGTCAGTTTGAGCTTCTGATCACTACTAAGCATTTGATTTGATTTGAAAATGATTAGTAGTGATCAGAAGCTCAAACTGACTACCTGCGAAGGCTTTTTAGGTTATGAAGTGATTTTAGAAAAAGAGATTCTGGAAGAATGATACTTCAGAGTCTTCAACAGGAACTCTGAAGTGGAGATTTCCTGAGTCCAAACAGGCCTTCGCTATACAGACTGTGTCATAATTAGCATTTTAGATGTGAGTACCGCCGTAGCTTGGTTTTTCTCCAATCAGATAGATCAGATTTTTAATTTCGGTGTTGATGGTTGTAACTGGCCATTTCCAGGTAATCGGTTAATTACATTGATTTTTGGGCGTATTTCTTAGGTTATTTGCACTTTTCTTAATTCTTGCACTAATGGTTTAACCCCGCCTAATATTGTAATCATTCTGGCAAGGTTGAAGCTTGTGGCTAATAAGCTCAATTCAGCATTTACTCCTGACAACCCTCGAAGTAGGAATGTGCCAGCCCTTAAATTACGTTTTATATGTCCGAAGGGGTGCTCTACTTTCATTTTGCGTTGCGCATAAATGCGTTGTCCTTCTTCACTTTCATAAACTTGAGCCAGAGAGTCTTTAATTTGCTGATTGCCTAATCGCCAAATACTTCTACCAACTTTGGAACTTGTGCATTTCCCGAAGTGTACACAAGATGAGCAAGTGGAACGGGATTTCAACCTGTACTCATATCGATCCCTGGTTGCCTGGTAATAATATCTGTATAACAGTTGACCAGCCGGACAAGTATAAGTGTCGTTCTGTTGATCGTACCGAAAAGCACTTTTACCGTATGGATCATCTTTTTCCTCTTTTTTAGCCTGCTCATTATTAGGCACTATCAGATTTTTACCCTCATCAACCAAGGGTTTAAGATCATCGACACTAGAGTAGCCAGCATCAGCACAAATGGTCTTTGCTGGTTTATCTAATACCTCTTCTGCCTGTTCTACCTGTTTGCTGAGTTCGTTAAGGTCATTCATTGCTGTGCTTGCCTGCAATGAAACAACTAAACCATGTTCGTCATCAGTCACTAATTGACTATTGTAGCATGCGTGTGAACCTTGACGTCCTTTCATAATCTTACAGTCTGGATCAGTTCCATTAATACTGTTGGATTTACTCTTATTCTTTGAACTGTCTTCATTTTTAGTCTCGCCATCAGGCTCCATTTCTGTCAACAACTGATCAATCTTTGCTTTAAGAGATCGTCTATTACTAAGCTCTTTGTTGATTTTGACTAGACTCTCTTTTTCTGTTTCGTCTACTTTTTGGCATTCTTCCAGAAGTTCTTCTATGCGCTTCTCTACATGCGTTCGATATCGCTCCCATTTGTCGACACGTTTTGATTGGCTTTTACCTGCATTGGCTCGAAACTTACTCCCATCTACAAATAGGGTATTACCCTCGATGAGTTCAAGCTTCACGCATAGCCTTGCACATTGTGTCAGTATCTGTTTAAGCGGCTCTTTGTTGTCTTTTCGAAAATTTGCAATGGTTTTATGATCTGGCTTCAGACCTGCAGCCAACCAAATGAAGGAGAGATTATGATGCAAGGCTCTTTCCAACTTCCTTGAACTACGCCAGCCATAAGAATACCCGTAAACAAGAATCTTAATCATCGTCACAGGATTATACGAGGAATTGCCGACTGCTTTGTCGTCAACCTTTATACCTAAGCTCTCCAAATCCAATGCATCTACAAAGGCATCATAGACTCGGACAGGGTCTTCTTCGGTGACGTAATTTTCTATCGAATCCGGTAAAAAGGTAATTTGTTCTCTGTTGCCGTATCTGTAAGCCATTTGCACCCCTGTTTTCAGCTCTAAGATAACAAACTATCTATTACGACACAGTCTGTATAGCCTACGCCAAGGCTTCTGCTATCGAAGAAAGCTTCTGCCTGCAAAGCACTCATTTCCTGAGTAAAAGCAGGCATTTCCTGGCTGACACAAGGCATTTCTTCCGCGACACCGGGCATTTCCTGGCCGACATCAGGCATTTCTTGAGTGACACCGGGCATTTCCTGGCCGACACCAGGCATTTCCGGCTCGACAACACACGTTTTTCAGCCGACACCAGGCATTTCCTGGCTGACACTAGGCATTTCTTGCATTACACCAGGCATTTCCAGCTCAACAACACACGTTTCTCAGCCGACACCAGGCATTTCCGGCCCGACAGCACACGTTTAATCCTGACACACTTCTGAACTGATCTTTACCTCATTTAAATAAGACCAGACCTCATTGGTAAAAGGTTTAGGAGATAGCCTGAAAACAATGATAGTTTCCCTTTGATCGGGGCAATCATATTTGATCACTTTCGCATTCAGGGTTAGTGGTTTTTTAGTAGCAAAAGCATCAAACGTCCTGATTTTGCCGATGTATTCTGTCTCTGAGGTTTGAACAAACAACACTACAGCCTCCTGAATCTCCGGATCTGTTTTCTTTTTATCAGCTATTCGCATCAGACCATCGTAGTATAGTCCAATATTCTTTTCAAGTTCCTCCACAGGCAAATCTTTCTGATAGTCTATTTTCCACGCAAACACATAAGACCAGAAGTTGTCGCTTTCCGTTTTAATCCACCCTTGTGGAAACCGTGCTTCTTCAACACCCCGATAGTTGATCTCCGGTGCAAATCCCAACGGGAAGGTAAAAACCTCTTTTCTCCAGGCTGCTGTATCAGCGTCAAGAATATCGATCGATTGCACATCTTGTGCGACCACAGCGATAGAGGTAAGCATTAATAAAGTGATCAGTATCAGCTTTTTCATTTGAGTAGTTTTTAATCCAAGATTACAAATTACTGATGAGGAATTCGAAACTATTTTGTAAAAAACTGCTAAGCAAATGTTAATTAATACTTCAAAGTCCTAATGCTTCAGAGTCCGGGAATACTCTGAGTTGAAGAAGATTGCTTCGTTTCCCCGCAGTTCACGTCCTTTGACAGCCATAAAAAAAGGCAGGTAACCTACGGGCCTTGGTTACACTGCCTTCGCTGGAAAATCCGAAAATTCTCCTAACTGTTAAAGTACTTCTGTACCTCAGAGTCCGGGGAGACTCTGAGGTAAAAGATCCTATTAATCCTTCTTCACTTTCGCACGTTTTATCGTTCCGTCCGCCTCGATCAACAACAAATACAGACCAGACTTCAGACCGCTTACTTCATCGGTCAATTGGATGACCACATTTCCACGATCTTCTGTAAATTGTTGCTTGTGCATGATTTCTTTACCGTTCAGGTCTATCAATCTGACATCAACATTTCCGGAATTCTTCACTGACATATTGATCATCAATGTTTCATTGAACGGATTCGGACTAACCCTTAAAGGTATCAATTCGCTCAATTCCGCCTCTACTGATAAAGTGAATGGCGCACTTAATGTTCCTTTTACATCATCTGCTTTGTAGCTGAATGTCTCCACCAAAGGATGGTAAGTTCCTGATTCCAGATCCAATACTTTGAAAGAAATCTCTTCTTCTACATTCGCTGATACTGATAGGAAATAGATCTCCTGATTACCAACAGTCGTCCTTTCAGCGATCCCCCTTACCTGATCTCCGGCAAATGCGACAACAAGCACTTCCTCACTCAATGCAAGCGTTGACCAGTCAGCAGGTGTTGCGATGACAGACATATTATGTCCATCCTTCCCTGCCGTTAAATCAGGGTAATTTGACAAGTCTTTCTCTTGCTCATTTCTGGCAGGTCTTGATGCCAAAGAACCTTTAATTGGGAACTCGAGGGTAGCGTCCGCTCCTGAATACATCATATATCCCTTACCTGGTTCCATTTCAGAAAGAGATCCCACCCATCCAACGCTTGAAGAATACATGGCAAAGAAATCTTCTGTTTTGATTAAATCACCATCCTGAGGATTCATACTCACTAAAGCATCCTCAAGGGTCATACTAAATTGAGGTAAGAAGCCCACATGGTTCCATCCTGACTTCAGATCGATTGTATTGCCTACTACTGTTACAGGAGAACCAACCATTGTAATAGACGCTGCTTCTGTTAAATAGAGTTTGTACATATCGCCATGTTTAAAGCCACCTTCCGTAGGATTGGAAGGATTGAGTGTAATGGTTCCAAACCAACCAGAAGCCCCATCATAAATATCAAACTGCGACTGGTTTTTCACGATATCACCATCTGATCCTATGCCTGCGAACAAGTCGTTGACCACTGCCATGTCAGGATCATTGAGGTTGAATGAAATCCAGTTCCATCCCTCTTCAAAATGATACTCCATACTGATTTCATCAGAGGCAACCAAATCAAGTGGATTGAGAATACTTCCCTGCACATCATTGGTCATGAATGCAAGTGCCGGTGTTACATTTTCGTGAATCCGTCCTGTACTGGCGTCATAAGCTTTCAGCGTGATGGTCTCACCACTGGTCTCATTACTGTAAATAGTCAGGAAAGCTTCATAAGCGTCTATCTCAGTTACATACTCGAGATTTGCTACACCTCTCAACTCATCACCAACAAATGCTGCTACCCTATCATAAGGATCAGTGGATATTTCATCTTCTATGATCAATCTACCAAAAACAGCCATTGAATACTGGTAATCATTCGTATTGAGTGACCAATCCGGTTCATCTCCATATACTCTCAGTGATACAGTCAGTTTTTCATTAAACCCTGATTCAGTAGTCAGGTTAATACCATTTTCATAGGATCCAATATTTACTGCTTTGTTTACTTCAAAACTGATTGTGATAGTCTCCTGAGGATTCACCACACCGCTGGCCATATCTGCCTTTAACCATACCGGCACATTTTCCAGCTCAAAGTCATAAGCAGTACCGCTTTCATTGGTAAAGGATGCTGTAAAAGACATGGCATCACTGACATGTTTTTCGATCGTCAACTGATCTTCTACCCATTTCACCTGATTTTGTTGCACGAAAGCAGTCCAGGTAACTGGTGACAGCTGTCGGTTTCCATTGAGGTCCAGAACATTTTTCACACTAATTTCCAGGATCTGTCCTTCAATCCTGTTCAGGTCGACGTTTGGAATGATGATGATTTCATCGTCATTTACGACATAATCGAAAGGAATACTTTGCAATCCTCTGATGTCCTTAACAGCAGGCTTTTGATCACTGTAGTACTCAAGTCCATCACTTGATACAGCATCATTCACGTCAGTCAAATCTTCATCTGTTGCCAGATCTGCAAGACTTGATTGCATGATATAAGCACCTTGCACATCCTCATAGGTTTCAAATGCGATGTAAGTGACGAGTCCTGGCTCATCTCCCGCTACTTTCGAATGTTTGTAAGATTCGATCAAAGTAGCAGATCTTGCTGTATTCCACACCCTAAATTCATCGATATGACCGTTGAGATATTTGTCAAAAGAATTATTGACAGGATCCAACGCTGTACCTCGTGCACCCAGGAACATTTCAGCACCTGACAAGCCGGAGATGTTAGAAGCAAGTTCCTGATTTTCCAGTGCTCCATCGATGTAGACTTTTGCATTGGTACGTCTGTCCACAACCAAAGCAAAGTGGTGCCAGTTGTTATCCGCATAAGAGTCATTAGTTCCCTGGAATGTATATCCGTTGCTTAAGATATTGATGATACCATTCTCATCGGCAATCACTGCCATGATCGATTCAGAATCACCATATACGTCGGTTGCATCGCCTTTCCCATTAGAGAAAAGAGTCACAGTATCTCCTGTTGCCTGCATCTTGAACCAGAATTCCATCGTCATATCAGTCTCATCATCAATGACGATATTTCGTCCGTCAAACGCCAGGTGATTACTTCCATCAAATTCCCAGCTATATCCTCCTGGTTCCAAAGACCAATCTGCGTTGATAGTGGCATTTCTACCGGAAGTTCTGTCAACAGCGAGGTTACCTGTTCCTTCATCCATTGGCCAGTATCCATATAAGCCAGGCTCATTACCGGAAAGCGTTACAGACATATTGGCAATTACTTCTCCAAATGATCTCACATCTTCCCAGATTCTTAATTCATGTATTCTACCCTGATAATTGCTGTTTGCTGCCAGTTTCAGAGTACCACTGAAGGCTGGGTCGAATGCAACGTTCGTCAGACTTCCCAATACCTGATCATCTGCATAAACTGTCATTGACTGACTTTCCTGGTTGTATATGAAAGCCCAGTGATGCCAGCTATCCCACGGATTGACCGATGTAAAGGCAGGAGAAGGATCAACAAGGAATGCTGTCTGTCCTAAGGTAAAGTTGATGTTGGTGCCAAATCTGGCAATCTCTACCAGGCTGTTTCCAGTGCCGTGACTAATAATCGTTTCCTGCGATTCTGCCAACTCAAATTCATTTTGCATCCAGAAC
Organism: Bacteroidota bacterium; assembly: GCA_038525605.1. Taxonomy (GTDB): domain Bacteria; phylum Bacteroidota; class Bacteroidia; order Cytophagales; family Cyclobacteriaceae; genus JANSWY01. Next base: position 13,746 of record JBCBHL010000102.1, on the reverse strand, counting down.
TCTATCGTAAAGGACTTGCTGTTCATAGAAACGAAATCAATGGCCACTTCATCTTCCACTCCGTCAAACTCGACTGCCGTAGCATGCGATACATCAGCTCCGTTGAGGATTGACATCAGTGTAATGTTATTATCTCTTACCAAACCACTGGCCAGCTCTTCATTGAATTTGACTTTGATGTCATCTCCGGCATCATATATGCCATCCGTTGGTTCCTCAGTACCAAATACCACAGGTGTTACTCTGTCAATAACTCCGGTAAGAATTTCCGATTCAGTCACAGAGCCATCAATACAGGTAGTCTTACCGATCAGTTGATAATCACCGTCTGTTAAACTACTGATATCCCAGCTAAAGCTAACATCGCCACCCGAAAGCACGTCTTTTGCGCCATCGTAATTGATATAGGCATCACTGGTAACATCTTTGAAATAAGTCATCACCGTGATTGGGTTACCGCTCAACGTTTTGTACTGGAAGCTCACACTTTCCAGCGTAGTGGCATTGATATCGTATCCACCAAGGGTAACAGGTACATCATCACCATCAGCATAGTTGATGATCCAGTTGTCATTCATATTGGCGATTTCCACATTTGTACAAGTAGGCAGGAATTTCGCTGTGATGTAAACAGTATCTGCAATTACTGCAACTGTTGATGTAGGATCATTCTGACAAGATGAATGCAGGACAATTCCTAAGTTTTCATAATCCAGCGTACCGTTGCTGCCTGGCGCTACTGTAAGCGTTTTGGTAACAATTTGATTAGCTGGTACTAAAAACTCCCTTTCTGCTGACACACCATCGATTAATATGATTGCTCCGTCAGGGTTAGTGGACTCATCGATCGACAATTCGTACCAGTTGTCACTTCCCGCTTCACTCTCATTACCCAGACTGATTGTAAAAGTAGCCACTTCTGAATCGGGGATGTTTGACTGAATGGTTGGAGCCGAAGCAATGGTTGGTGCTTCTCTCGCCAATGTTGCCGTGTGTAGTTGCGACAAATCTCCACTATCATTGATGTAGAAATTGGTAAATTCCGCAGGCTCGTAAGGGCATTTAGTTTGCCCTCCTCTGATAGAGAAAATAGGACTACCAATCGAAAAGCCACTGATTCCGGTCTTCCTGGCGCCATTTGCGGCATCAATGGTTTCTGTAGCATTAATCGCAACATCTACCATCTCGTAAGTCCAAAGTGATAGGTTTGTTCCAAACTGCAGACTCGCTACCCAAACATTGGCATTAGCAGATTTGCCCAGCAAGTTTCCAATTCCGTTACCGATGACCGCTGAGTTGACATACAAGACACCAGCAGAAATACCTGCCGCAATCCCTGTACTGGTCAGCTGATCTACAATAAATTCATCTTTGGAAGGAATGTTGTCCACGAAATCACTAGCATCGAATATACCGATACCCTGCTGCTTCTTGATGTCGATACTATAGTAGTCTCCTTCATCGCGCTCGTCGATTACATAACCAAACTCCAGCGATCTTTCCTGAGTATGCTCCTCCCCGTTTCCAAAGTTCAGGTCTATGTTCATCGTTGTATTCAAACCAATACCTGCATTATTAGTCTGATTGGAGAAAGCGCCATTCCATTTGAAATTCATTTCTCTTGATGAGTTCCAGTTGTACTCTCCGGAATACTCTTCAGTTAAGGTAGAGGTATAGGCTCCGGTAGAACCGTCGATAGACAGGTTGTTCTGTGTGATTGCTTCCGCCTTTTCAGCTTCATTAAGTGCAATGGCATTTAACCAACTGGTGATGTTGTCGTTTACAAAATCGACCGAATCCATTTCGTCATCAGGCCCTACGTATCTGTAAGAACGATCTTCAAAGTCAATCTCAGCTTGTGTGAAGTGCTCTGTGAGACATTGAGAGTCGTTACTCATTCCGTAGCATGGATGCGTTACATCCAGCAATGATTCATATTTAGCAGAAGTCATCAGATTACCTCTTAACATGATCAGTGTTGGGATCAATTCTGTGAGAATATGTCTCTGCGAATAAACGAAATATGTTTCGGTATCACCTTCGTCCATTGTGAAACCACTGATTTCACCCAGAACGTAATCGCCATCACCATAGTAATTAAGTCCATTTTCAATTACATAGTCCTTCGGCATAATTTTCAGGTTCTTGGTTTCCTGCATAAAGGCATTGAATGATCGTCCGATATATAAATCTGCCATAGATCCTACATCTTCCGGGTCAGAGCTTGTTTCAATTCGCTCTTTGAAAGTGACTCTACGTCCAAATGTACCATCGTAATCTATGTATCTGTCAACTTCCAATCCTATTTCCGAATGGGAAACTGTTTCGTTTTTCACAACTGGTCCCGCAAGACCACCACCAGCCTGTACAAGGACACCAGAATACATATCCACATCCAATCCCTGAGAGCTCGCCTTATTGAATTGCCAGGTTTCGGCAGCACTAAATGCTGATCCTTCTTCAATCCAGGCATAACTATTAGTACCCGGAGGGTCTCTCAATACAATGTCTACCTGATCCGGTCCATAAGTAATGAAATCTGTTCCTTCCAGTGGTAAAGCTCCTAACACATAGGCTCTGTAGACATCTCCCTGGTTCCAGGTGATGCCCAGCCCATTGACAGTTGCTTCCACTTCAAAAGTCTTCGTGTAAGTATTTTCACCATCCTGTGCCAGGCTTGGTGTACCTGCTCTGAACTCATATTGGAGTAGTCCCTCTGCATTGGTAGTACCTTCGGTGGGCTCAGGGTTAATCATCAGGTTATCATTGATGATGATCTCTGCATCTTTCACAGGTACCTTATCTACTAATCCTCCTTCACTTACATAATCCGGATGGTTAGGATTTTCATAAACTTCATATACATAAATATTGACATCATAGTCTGCACCCATTTTAAAGACATCAAAAGCAAATGGGTTTTCATCGCCCAATTGAAGTGTCACTTCTGCTTCAGTTTCCTGATCCGTAAAAGTGATAGAATCTTCTCCATGAAATAATTCATTGTTGCCATCCAATACCTCAATGATAGGATCTGACTGAATAATGAAACTCATGTCATGGTTGTAATGATATTCCGCTACATCATAACTATCATCAAAATTGTAAGTAGTATCCGTAGTTGTTAAAGTATCAAGACTTGAAGAAAAGTCCATTAAAGATATATCGGCAGGATCAATGAAATAAGTTTCGTTACCAGCCTCATTGATGATCCATTTTTCAGGAATCACTTCAATCTCATACTCACCTGAATATGGATCAGTAGTGACAATTAAAATGTCATGTATATCGCCATCTGTTACATCCAGGTCATATCCAGACAGCAATTGCATTTCAATTCTTGATACACCCACATTATTCAATGATTTATCAAAACCAAGTGGTAAAGCAGCCTGAATATTACCACCAACGATTCTACCTGCTACCTTGATCTTCGTATCATCCGTAAAATTAACGGTCAGGTCTTCTGTGAACTCATGCGTTTCAATGTCTCCAAAGTCATTGAGTGGAGGGAATACACCTTCGGAAAAGGTATGCTTTTCTTTGTAAGCAGAAAGATAGTGATTTCCGATAGGTACGTCTATTTCATAATTACCGTTAATATCTGTTCTAACTGCCTGGTTATTGGCATCAACAGCCTGTAAACCATCAATGTATATGGCTACACCTTCTACCGGAACCTCACTGTTTTCATAAGTTACCTTACCAGTAACTGTAAAAGAGGAAATATCTATAAAGTTCAGATCATTCTGCACGGCAGCACCATCACCCAGATATATAGATTTAGTTGCAGGCTCGAATTGATGCTGGCCGAAAGCTGGTGTTACCCTGAATACATCTCCTGAACCATTATAGGGAATATAATCCGCTGTATAATCACCAAACTCATCTGTAATACCTTTAATACCCAGTTTATCTGCCGAAGGAATATCATCAGAAAAACTCACTCCACCTCCGAAGGTACCATCATGTTTGTTAAATATTTCTCCGTCCTTAGAAGCATCAAATACCTGATCTCCCGTACCTTCGTCCATTCTGTAATAGACTTCCAATCCAGTTTGTTCATTACTTATCAGGCGGTTGTAGTTTCGAGCAATTTCCTCTGCACTTCTGGCAACACTCCAGATTCTGAACTCGTCCAGGTTACCTTCGAAGTAATCGTAAGGACCTTTACCAGCATTGAAACTTGATGCTTCACTTCCTAATCCCAGATACAAAAACCTTGTTGATCCAGTACCAAATGTGGGAGAACCAGTAGCAGTAGCATTGTTAAGCGCTCCGTCAATATATAATTTAAGACTGTCACCTTCAAATACCGCTGCAGCGTGATGCCATTCTCCATCATTGTAATCTTCTACTGATGTAATGTTAGAACCACCTTGAACTACTATTCCAACATTTCCTCCGGAAATGTAAAATCTCCAATACTCGCTGGCATCTGCTGATGCCAATACATCATGTGCAGTAGTTGTAGTCTTGAACCAGGTTTCAACAGTCATCTCTGTATAGTCAGTTCCTTCGTAACTAAATCCATCGATCGCAATATAGTCGCCATCGCCATCAAACTTTAGACTTTTTCCGATAGAAAGTCCATCTTGTCTTTCGAAGTTGACAGACACATCTGCCACTGCATTTCCACCTGAGTACTCAATATGTCCATTGGCAATACCAAAAGGCTGTCTGAATCCTAGATCTGTTTTAATGTTGGAAGAGGAAGTTTCGTCATTACAAGTCGACTGTCCATAGACTGCATAATTGTAAAAAGTCCCGGCAATAGCTGTTTCATCATCAAATATCAAATTATCAACCACACTACCAATGAACTGGTAGTTATCTTCACCGGCTATTGTCCTTTCAATCATGAAGCGATCTACTTGCGAAAGTCCTCCATTGATTTCCCACTCTAACCTAACTGCATTACCATAATATCCTTTGGAAGCCGATAATGATGCTATCACATTGGTAAGATCCTGACCCAAAAGAGCTGACTGGGTGTTGCCAGAGAACACTCCATCAGGCGAACATTCGTTGGTAGACGCAATTGTATATCGGTAAGTCTGACAAATGTCTATGCTAGCATCCGAATAAGATGTTGTTCCTGTATCATTAAACACATATTCCACCACATCAGAACCATCTTCTTTTTCTCTTCTTAGGATGAAACCGTCTGCTAACCCGTCAGAAGGATTTGTCCAGGTTATATCAAACTCATCGTTTGCATTGTCTACCACTACTGTTAGGTCATCGGGTGCAGTTGGTGGCTTGTAAGCTTCGCCTGATATTACAACAGAATTAGTTGCAATAATAGAACAACCATTGTCATCGTTTCCGGAAGCAACAATTCTGTAGTAGTATGTCTGCTCTACATTTGGACTTGTATCTGTGTAGCTGGTAATGGTTCCATCCAGCGGAGTAGTTGTTAAAGTCGTGACACCATTGGTAAACCCGGAATTATTGGCTCTTTGGATTGTCCAGTTAGGAGGACTCGGTGAAACCGCATCCCAACTAAGGTCTATTTCAGCATTACAGTTATTATCAGTTGCTGTAAAACCGGATGGAGCTGGAAACTCTTCTGTCATGGTACCATTACCAGTATAAATGACTGCATCGGAGTACTGGATCACATCATTGATATACCAGTAAGTTTTCAACTGATAACTTTCGGAATCACCTCTACCAACATCTGTATCTTCTTCCGAACTTGCTCCTCCGGTGTATATTAACTTATTATCTCTTACCCTCCTAATTTCATAATTAGGAATTGTTCCATTTCTGTAAGCACTAGTACTTTGAAAATCAGTCCAACTTACATCAATGCCATCATCCGTGTTACAAGTATTTGCTGAAAAATTTGTGGAGATAGTATTGTTATCAAAGTCTCCTGGTTTGATATTTGGTGTAAAGCTCGTATTAACAGTTACATCTGAATTAGAAACACCTGCATTATAATTCCCGGTTTCATCCGTGAATGTTCTACTGCTTCCACTTCCTGACGATATATGTCCCTGATAGTATCTAATCAGGTTATTCCACTCAGGGTGAGATGTATTTACCTCTTCATCGTAGTATTCCGCGATCTCACTGCTCGAAAGCTGGGTTTTCCATACCCTGATCTCTGACATATACATCTTACCGGGATTATTGCCTGTAACAGACTCGTACCCCATTAAACTATTGCCATCTTTATTGTTATCAGATGGCCATAAATCCGTAATTGAAGTTCCACTGGAAGTTAAATTGTATCCAAATTTCTGTACACCATCAATGTATAACTTCACGCTGCTTCCTCCATTGGATACAAAAGCAATGTGACGCCAGTTATTCATAAAATCAGGTCCGGTGTTACTACCGTTTTTATTATATGGCAAATCCCAGTGAGTCTCGCCATAACCTGTTCCTTTTACATCGATTCTCCAGGCATCTCCGTCTTTGTCAGCATCGCTATTGTAGCGCAGAGACATCCTGGAATCTCCACTCCTAAGCCTAAAGAAGTTGAAATTATCATTATTGTTATCGATGAGGTAGATCCACCCTTCGATGGTAAATGGACCACCTTCGATACCGAGGGTGCTGTTACTTCCATCATCATTAAGATAAATGTAGCGTCCTTCTGATCCGGTTAGATCTATAGAGCCGTCCCGATCCTGGGCCTGAGCTGCCGTATAAGCAAATAAGAACAGTAGCATAATCAGCGCTGTATAGATGCTCCGGTTAATAAATTTTGTTAGCAATGATTTTTTCATAAGGCGAAATAAATATTGAGTATCAAGTGTTAGTTTTTAATCTTACCAATTGAAAGGTCAGATAAAGAAAAACCCTCCTGTCTTTGTTCTTTTTTTTGTGAAATATTTTAGAGAATAAGTACAATATACTTGAAGGCTGCATTTAGCTAGATATTGAGGCTTACCAATTCACTGAGCGTAGTTTTTAGTTGCTTCAAAGCCTGAGAAATGTTCTTTTCCACGGTTTTGATAGAAATGCTCAACAATTCAGCGATCTCTCTGTTTTTCAATTTGTCTATTCTGCTCATCAGAAAAATGGTACGACGCTGATCGGGTAGATCTGCGATGGCATCTTCAAGCCTGTTTTTCATTTCCTCTTGCCTGTACAGATATTCAGGATTACTGTCCATTCCCTGATCTTGGTTGCCCCTGGCTCTGAAGCTGTATTTAACCCTGACCTTCTGCCTGTCTACATCGTCAAGAAACAGTCTGTAGGCTATTGTGAACAGATAGTTTTTTTCTTTTCCTTCATTGACTTTATGAAAGTTGATCCAGTATCTTTCAAATGATTCCTGAGTCATGTCACATGCTTTCTCATAGTTCCCAATTTTGTAGTAGAGAAAGTTCCTGACCTGTGTTGCACATTGTTCATAAGTTTTCTGAAATACCATTTCTTTTTGGTGTGTAGCATTTTCCATTTGGCCCGTATTTGTTAAAGAATCACTTACACGCCTTCCTGTCATTTTCATGCTGGAAGAGCGAGCTAACGGCCGGTCAAGACAAATGCGAAATATAGTCCTGCCCTAACCGCCAACCATGCTCCAAAATTTGAGATTTGTTACTCACCAATTGTTTCAAAAAACTTTACAAATGGTTCAAATGTGCATTTTTACCACTTAAAACGGTCATTTTTCGACATTTTTTAAAAATGATAACCATAAAACAATCCGTAGAACAAATTGCATTTTAACTGTAGCTACATTTAAAACACAGACTAACAATCATCATTTTCATGAGTGAGTAATTGATTATTTACTGATGAATTAGTCTTTGAAAAACTCCGGTTTCTTTCCGAAATGTGCTTTATATTGTTTGATGAAATATGTTACATTTTTCATACCGATGGCATTGGTTGCTTCTGTTGCTGTTCTGATTTCTCCGGACTTAATTAAATCCTCTACATAATTCAATCTTATCTCTCTGATGTAATTTAATGGAGTCTGACCAGTCAGGCTCTTGATTAAACGAATGGCTTTGCTTCTGCTGGCACTTAATTCATTCGCAATCATGTCAGTGTTGAGTGAGGGGTCAGATATATGCAAAAGAATTATCTGATTAAGTTTTTTTGCGATATTCTGTTCAACTTTTGAGTGAGTATCCTGTTCGCCGACCACATGGTCCCAGGAGTTAATTCGTTTCTCCGTGTCTTTCAGCAAGTTTTGGATTCTTTTCTGCAGTTCCTGCGGATCAAAGGGTTTACTGATAAACTCATTAACACCAGCATCCAGTACACGATGTTTATCGTCTTCTGTGGTTCGGGCTGATACAACCATTACAGGAATTTTATTCAGACGTTCATCCAGTTGCAATTGCTGAATGAAATCATATCCATCGAGCCAGGGCATCATTAAATCCGTAAGAATGAGGTCTATATGATTCTTCTGCAATAGCTTCAATGCTTCTTTTCCATTAGACGCTTCCCGGGTATTATAATGTGCCGAAACAACTGAAGTGATATAACTCCTAATTTCTTCATGATCATCTACGATCAATATGGTTTGTTGATCTCCGTCATTAGTAGAAAGCATGGTAGGTGTTGCTTTTTTAACGGGCAGCGTTTTCACAGATTCAGAATTTGTTACTGAAGCATGTTCGCTAATTTTTTTGTCCAGATTAAAGGGAAGTCTGATTTCAAAGTCTGTTCCTACACCTGGTTCACTGCTTACTGATATTTCACCATTATGTAACTGAACAAGCTCTTTTACTACCGCCAAGCCAATTCCAAAGCCTTCCTTACTTCTATACTCATTCAATGGAGACTGATAAAAACGATCAAAAATATGCGGTAAGTCCTTTTGGTCTATCCCTTTACCACTGTCTTTGATATTGATAATCATTAAACTGTTATCTTCCTTCAGACTGATCAAAATATTGCCCCCTTTCGCTGTATATCTAAATGCATTTGAAATCAGATTATAAAGAATTTTGTCGAAGTGTTTCCGATCTAAATGGACGTTTAATTGATTGTTTATTGTAGTCTGAAATGAAAGATCTATTGCCGCTAATTCAGCCATCGAGCTAAACATCTTCACCTGTCTCTTTAGGTAGCTTACGATTTCTACCTCATTATATTTCAGTACCAGCTTACTTTCTTCCAGTAATAACAAATCCTGAATTTCATTGGTCATTTCAGTCAATGTAGAGGCATTCTGTTTCAGGTTTTCAAGGTCATTCAGGGATTTAGCCGTTAGGTAATTATCATTATTCTCACTGATGCCAGTGGCATAGCCTCTGATAAGTGTCAAAGGAGTTCTGAAGTCGTGATTGATATTGGCAAACAACCTGGTTTTGAATTGGTCAAGTTGCTGTAGTTTATCATTTGCATTCGATAACAGACCGTTGCTTTCTCCTAACTTGGTACTCATTTGAGACTTTGATTTGTAAGCTTTGAAAACAAGGAATAGTAAAACAGAAAAGATCAGGATCCCTACCAAAGCCAGCCACAGACTAACTCTAAGCACATCTTTTTCTGCATTCAAAGAAATTGTTTCTTTTTCCTGATCGAAGATGATTTCTTGTTTGGCTTTATCAAATTCATATTCAGCCTCTGCAATCGACAATTCGCGCGCCTTTTCCTGATTAAATAATGAATCGCTTAGTTCTTGATAAGATTCCAGGTGAATCAAAGATTTTTGATATCGTCCAATGCTTTTATACAGTTTGTAAAGAAGCTTTTCAACTTCCTTTTGATTAGCTTTTGTTCCTGATCTGATCGCTTTTTCCCTGGCATTGATTAAAATAGCTTCAGCTTCCTTCCTATTGTTTGCTTCCAGTGCATACTGTCCCAGGACGGTCATTGCGGAAATGTTGAATACGATCATCTCACACTTTTGGGAAAGCTTTGCAGTGAGGCTGTAGTAGTATTTTGCCGAATCATGTTGGTGGAGCTCTTTGAAAGATTTCGCTATTCCAAATAGCGGGTCAACAGTATTGCATTCTGAAATCTTATTCAAAATCGACAGAGACTGTTTTTCATAAGCTAATGATTTGGAGATACTATCCAGAGAAAGATAACTTTTAGCCAGATTGGAAAGACTTAAACCAATTCTGTATTCCATATTTAGCTCTTTAAAGAGATCAGTTGCTTTCTGATGAAATTCCAATGCCTTAACTGGCTCGTTTATAGATTGATATATAGCGCCAATATTGGAATAACTGAAAGCTACTCCCCTTTTATCATTTAATTCTTCCCTTATCTTCAGCGTTTTTAGATTAATATCGATTGATCTTAGATATTCTCCTTTTTCTGAATAAGCCAATGCAAGGTTGTTCAACACCTTGGACAATTCCATCTGGTTGTTTTGTCGCTTTCTTATGTCAACTGCTTGTTGATAGTATAGAATAGCACTATCATAGTCACTGACTCTCAAATAATCATTGCCTATATTGAGGAATAAAGATCCTTGTAATCCAACGTCACCCACACCAATAGCCATCCCCAGAGCATTTTTCTTGATTATTGAAGCGGTATCCAATTTCCCGGACCTGTAATAGGCAGTTCCAAGATTATTCATTGCACGAATCATTGCAATTGTATCATTCACCGAAGTTGCCAGGTCAACAGCCTTCTGATGTGATGCAACAGACCCAGCTAAGTCTGCCTTATTACGATAGGCAATCCCAAGCTCATTAAAAACAGCGGATGCAAGACTGATCTTTTTAAGTTCAATGAACATTTCACCACTCGCCTTCAAGTATTCAATCGCCTTTACACTCTCACGCAACACCCGATAGATTCCTCCAATCTGCCAGTATGAATTGGCAATACCATCCTTGTAGTTAAGTTTCTTGGCCAGTGCCAGGTTTTCGAGTGCAAACTGCTTACTAAATTGTGGTTTTTTTCTTCCTATTTGCTTTAATATATCATTTACATAATTTACCCCAGCAGTGTCTTCTGTTGATGATTTAATCTCTCCAGCTAGCGAGTCCAGATTTTGAGTATATCCTGAAAACGGGAGAAACAAAATCATCGCAAATAGCATTGATAGATTCCATAAATTAATTACTCGCATATTTATGACCCTTTAAGAAATACTAATTATTTGTAATGTATGCAACCTATTCAGCGTGAAACTCCGGCAGCTTACCAAAATGTGATTTATACTGTTTAGTAAAATAGGTCACATTTTTCATCCCAATGGCGTTGGTTGCTTCTGTCGCATTTCTAATCTCTTTTGACTTGATCATGTTATCAATGTAATTCATCTTAATTTCCTTGACGTATCCTAGTGGTGTCTGACCTGTCAGAGATTTAATTAACCGAATAGCCTTACTCCTACTGGCATTTAATTCTAATGCAATCATATCTGTGTTGAGCGCAGGGTCTGCCACGTGCTTCAGAATAATCTGATTGAGTTTTTTGATGATATTTTGCTCCACATTCGAATGTATCTCCTGGTCATTGACCACCTGATCCCATGAATTAACTCTTTTCTTTGAATCTTTCAGTAGATTAAAAATTCTTTTTTGTAATTCTTCCGGATCAAAAGGTTTACTTAGAAATTCATTTACTCCAGCATCCAAAACCCTGTGTTTGTCTTCCTCAGTAGTCCTTGCCGAAACAACCATTACAGGAATTTTATTCAGCACGTTGTCTTGTTGCAGTTGTTCAATAAAATCAAATCCATCCAACCAGGGCATCATCAGATCAGTCAGAATAAGGTCTGCATGGTTTTTCTTGAGCAGTTTCAATGCTTCCTTTCCATTCGCGGCTTCTTTAGTGTAATAACGATCAGCAATTAACGCAACAATGTAACTTCTTATCTCCTCATGATCATCCACAACCAATACAGTATGTTTCTCATTCTCACGAGTGGTAAGCATAGTTGGAGTTGCGCTTTTAACTGGTAGCGTTTTGATAGCTGCCGGTTCTTCTTCGGCCTTCAATTCCTGTACGGGTTTGTCATAATTGAAGGGCAACAGGATCTTAAATTCAGTACCCACACCAGGTTTACTGGAAGCTGATATAGTACCTCCATGTAAATCAATCAATTCCTTTACTACTGCCAGACCTATCCCAAAGCCTTCTTTGCTACGATATTCATTGAGAGGCGACTGATAAAAGCGGTCAAAGATATGTGGTAAGTCCTTAGCATCAATGCCCTTTCCTGTGTCAGAAATTTTGATGACCGTATTTTCCTTATTCGCCTCCAGTTTCACTGTGATGCTACCTCCGGTTTCAGTATATCGAAAGGCATTCGAAATCAAATTATATAAAATCTTTTCAAAATGCTTCAAATCCAGGTGAATCAATAAATCTCCCGCAATTTCCGACTGGAATGTCAGTTTAATACCGGACAGTTCAGCCATTGAGCTAAACATCTGGTTTTGTCGTTGAAGATATTCAATAAGCTCAACCCGACTGTAGTTTAGTTTCAACTTACTTTCTTCAAGCAACAGTAAATCCTGAATCTCGTTTGTCATCTCCTGCAATGTATCGGCGTTTTTCTGCAGGTTGTCAAGGTCATTTTGAGAATGCTGCGAGAGGTAATTGTCACTGTTTTCCCTGATTCTTGAAGTATAACCGTTGATCAGTGTTAACGGCGTCCTGAAATCATGGTTGATATTAGCAAATAGCCTGGTCTTGAATTGATCGAGCTGTTGTAATTTGTCATTGGCAGCTGATAATAAATCATTGCTGTCTTTTAGCTCATCATTTAATTTGGCTTTTGCTTTTGAAGATCGAAAAATCAAAACTGCTGCCACCAATACAATTAACAACACAAAACCAATCGCGTAGGCTATAACCTGTTGACGCGCCAAATTTGCTTCATAGACCAGCTCTGTTTCCTTTTGCTCGCGATCGAGTTTTTCTTTTTCTGCTTTCAGATTATATTCAAACTCTGCCTTGGATAGTGCCCTGATCTGATCTTCACTTTTCACACTGTCGTCATTGATTTGAAATTGCAGTAAGTAGTCATATGCTTTCCTGTAATTACCATTGGCCTTGTAGACTTCATGCGCAATTCCATAGACATCTGTTTTGTATCCACTACTCTCCATTTGATCAACAATTTCGATGCTTTTCTCCAGTGGTGCTAGGGCCTGACCGGAATTACCTTTCAGCATGAGACCTTTGGCTTTCGCTGAATAGAGTAACAACTCATCCTCGGGGCTGTCTACCTGATTCACAATCTCTATTCCCCGATTGATATATTCTAATCCTTTATCAATCTGATCATTTTTGAGATACATAGTACCCCATCTTTCCAACACATAGGCTTGATAATCGAGCTGTTTGATTTCCTGATGTAATTCAAAACTCAAATTATAAAAAAAAGCAGCAGAGTCTATTTGCTGATTGTTCTTGTAAATATCAGCAACATTGGAGTAAGCAACTGCCAAATATCTCTTCTGTTTTAACGCTTTGAGTAACTCTATTGCTTCCAGATTATATCTCAAAGATTCACTGTAATCATCCAGTTTGTAGTACAATTGAGCCAATCCAATCAATCCTGTCGAAAGTTGCGCTTTGTAATCCCTTTCTTTTGCTTCTTTAACCAATGTCTTATAAGCTTCCAAAGCCTCGGGAATTTTATCCAGAGCGGTGTAAAGTGTACCGATGTTTCCCAGAGCCTGAAAATAAGAGCGATATCTACCTAAATCCAGATATATGTCTTTCACATCCAGATTTGCTTGCAATGCTTCTTCCAGCTTTCCCAACCTGTAGTACACCGCAGATACATTTTGTCTGATAATAGCCTTATTTATTTTTAGATTATATTGATCAGCAATCTCATTTGCC
>JBCBHL010000101.1:0-20234 GCA_038525605.1 Bacteroidota bacterium | reverse complement strand
TTGGTTTACACTAAACTTAATGTTGTCTAATTGTAGTTTTCCCTCGTCATTTACATTCGCGCTTAGGAAACTATTAAATATGTCGTCATTAAATTTAATAGTTTGACTTACGGATTTCCATTCAGTATTTTTAAAATCTCCGATTTTATGATAAGTCACCTTTTTTTCTAAATCTCGAGTGACCAGATAGATATCTGAATAAGACCTCCAATTCCCTTGTGTAAATTTAAGGTCAAGTTCCACTTTTATACTATCAATATTAGAGATGCTGTCCGACAAGTAGAGGAAGTTGCCCGAATACTTTTTTAAGAGGTTTTTAAACATTCGCCTATTTGCTCTTGCGCTCTTGTAAACAGAACTACTTACGTTATTATCAAATCCTAGGTACTGCCAGAACACAGTGTCAAGATCAGCATTGGTCAAATTTGCAGTGTAGTATAAGTCTTTAGTAGTTTGATTAGGTTTTTGAATAATTATGCTTGGTGCCAGAGGATAGAATAATTCTTTTAATGTCTCTTCTAATTCCGCCGGGTTCTCTATCTCAAGTATTTTTGCAACACCGTAAAAAGCAAATAAATCCCAATCTATTTCCTGAGCCTCATCAGAAGGGTGGAAGTACTTGACATAGCCGTAAAGCTTGGCGAAGGAGTAGATGGCTTGTTTTTTAGAGATGGTTTTATTTTTACTGGATTGCGAACAACCAAATGAAATAATCGCATAAATAAGTGATAAGTAAAATACGGGCCTGTAGAATTTGCTCATGTATCAAAAGTAAATTGTTGTTTGAGATTTACTCTTGATTACCAGGAGAATATTAACAAGAAAATAGGATTATTTTATATTTGATAAACTGTCTGTATAGGCTTTAGCCAATTTAATAGCTTTTTCTAATACCTCATCTTTGCCAGCGGCAATACCTTCTTGTGTTCTTTCTACGTATACATCAGGGATGATACCAATGCCGTGTAGTTGAGAGCCGTCATGTTTGAGGACCTTAGTGCCGGTCCATGTAACTGTGAATCCTCCAGGTAAGTAGGTTCTATTGATATCACCGTTAGTTCCAGCCGTTGGTTGACCAATTACAGTTGTATTTGGAAATTTCTCAAAATAAGCTGCAACGCTTTCCCCATAACTTAGGATTTTAGTATTAGTTAAATAGTAAATTTGACCATCATAACATGCATTATTATTAAAATAATTCCACCCAAACCCACTATATTCAAAGTTACGCTTTGTTTTTAAATTGTATATTTTTGGAACATATAACCACTTTGTAGTATCTGCATGACAGATAAAATGTTTTATAATTTTCTTTACACTTCTAGAGGTAGTGTTTCTGGCGTCAATAATTATAGAATGATTACTAAATAACTTTTCCATATTCATTTCAAATTCTTTTTGGCCTAAAGTCTTGAAAGCTATGTAACCAATGCCTTTCTCAAAAGTCCTTTCTTTATTTAAATTATCCTTTTTATTTACAAGTCTTGAGTAAAAGGAAGATGAGAGATATTCATTATTTGATATTACCCATTTTGAACCTGAGGGGGTTATAAACTGTAGTTTGATACTATCATAATCATATAGAATAGTCAGACTGCCAACTATTCTATTTATAAGATTTCTTTTATTAGAGGAACTAAAAAATTTCTCGTGGTAATCAATGTAATCAGACAATAATGTATCATTCACCGAGAATAATTCTGATCCCTTATATTTTTGCAATGAATCAACGTAACTATCTACTATTAGAGTTTTATTTCCAATTAAATCGAGCTTCAAAGGAAGTCTCTTTACCACACTATAATTTATTAGTCCTCTAACCCTACCATGACCATCTTTTAGTTTTGATACGAGAACTTGAAGTAATTCTTTATGATTGAAATTTATTAGATCTGGTGATCCTAAAATAGAATGGAATTCTCTGTCCCAATCTATTTCTAATTCTTTAGTGTAGGGATAAAAATGCTTTAATACATTCCATAGTGTTATAAAATTTGCTGTTTTAGCATTAATGGATTGAATTTCATACTTCTCTGCGTGTATAGAATCTAACTGGATCAATAACTTTTCAAGATCAGATTTTTTGGTTTTGGGAATTGTAGAATTGCTATCAACAACTAAAACAGTTGGGAATTTATAAGTCATTGAATCGTTTAAATTTCCAAACAATATTTTATCGAGTTTGTGATCCATATTATATAGCAGTTTGGACTCATGACTGTTTTTTAAAAGCCCTATTGAATAAATGAAGTTACCAGACTGATTATCATCTTCTTTTATCTGTTCAAGATACTGTTTGTTGGTATTTTTTTTTGTTAAAAAAGACCTTTCCTTTTCCTCAAAAGAAATTGAATCATGGTTATACCAACTACTTTCTTTGAAAATGCTAGTTTCAATGTTATCTATCAGTAAGGTGCCTTTATCATTGAAACTTGTAACGATTTCAACTTCAGATACTGGATGATCTAATGCCAATTTAATTTTAACTTTTTTCCATTCTGACCCAAAGTATCTATCTAGTCTTTCATATTTGAAGTTCTTTTGATCTTCATATTTTACGCCTAGAAATATAGTCGTGTAAGTCCTTAGACTTTTATCAATGTGCTTGATATCAAAAATGACGCTAACGCTGTCGGCAACAAAAGGTCGAGTCGTTGAAATTAGATAGCTAAACGCGGCTTTATCTTTTGTGTAAGTGTTTTCGAGGCGATTTGTTCTTACACTCTTATAATATCTAGAGGAACTTCTATCACCATGACCAAAGTGCTGCCATGAAGTCGTAAGTTGGCTTGAATCGTAGTTCAATTGACTAATGAGATCATTGGAATCTTTCTCAGCGACTGAGTAAATCTTCAACTCCGGAACAATGGGGGAGAACAATTCATCTATGAGAGGAATAAAACCTGAGTTGTCTTTAAGTTCTAGAATTCTTGAGGTTCCATACAATGCAAAAGCATCCCAGTCTATTGCTGCAGCTTCATCTGAAGGACAGAAATATTTTGCGTCACCGTATAATTTTGCAAACGCAAAGAGTTGATCATTTTTTGCTGAGTCTTGATAATTAGAAGTATTACTTTTGCAACCATTCAAAGTTATTATTATGAGTAAAGAAAAAATAAGAGATAGTAATTTCATATGATTATTTTAAAAAAAATACCAACATTTTTATAACTTTAGGTTTTGGAAACATAAATAAAGATAAAAATGAAAAAACTGAAATTAAATGAACTTAAAGTTCAAAGTTTTGTGATTAAGGGTAATCATAACCTATTAACATTAAAGGGAGGAAGTAACAATTGTCAGGCAAGTGAATTCTGTGGGTCAGAATTATGTTCCGGAGATGATTGTGATGAATCTTTTATTGAGGATCAATGTCAATCAATAGAGACAGTTCCTCCTGCAGCATGCTAATGTCTATTTTTGGCACTAGGTTAAATTATCTAGTGCTTTTTTTTTTACTTTTTGTTTTCAACCTTGCTTTTACGTCTAATAATATTAGCGTCTTAGTCAATTATGATCTTTATCTAAATTGTCAGTATGATTCGATAATAAAAAAGAACATATTTGTTGATAAGAATCTTCTAAATCCAGATCAGCTGGCAGCAAGTGATTTAGAATCAGCACTAGTTCTTCTAAAAAGTAGAGATTTAATTAATGCGCAAAAATTAGTTCGCAATATTGAATTAAGAACTGCGTCCTTTTACCAAGACAACAATCTAAGCTCACTTTACTATTATGTGAAAGCATACTACTCGCTTTTAAATAATGGTAACCGAACGGAGTTTTTTTATAAAAAATCTTTAGCAAGCTTTGATCGATCTGATCCATTGTTTATAGAGGTATTACTTTCCTACTCCGATTTTTTAATTGAAAATTCTTTTTCCGATAGGGGACGTGATTATATTAATATTGCTCTCAAAATTTTAGAAAGTTATCATAAAAATGATACGTACTTAAAAACAAAAATTCATCTTCAAAATGCCTTTTATCTTTATAGCGTTGGTAAACTAAAAGAGTCATTAGAAATTTATGAATTTGATATACAGGCTAAATTAAAAGGTAACTCATCAAGATGGTCAAAATACTTGGTTTCGGAGTCCTTGAGACTGGAAGCGTACTCTAACTTCGCTTTGGGAAAATATAAAAAGGTCTTACGAAATCATGAAGATTATGTAAAAATAGTTTTAAAGATATTTTCTGAAAAGTACTTTAGATTGGAACGGATTTACTTTAGAAATTATGAATGTTATTTCAAGATGGGTAATTATGAATTAGCATTAGATTTTTTAAAAAAATCTGTTTTGGTATCTGGTACCTCTCAAGGTTACTCTCAAAGGATAAACTCAGCATATAGAATTGCATTTTTAAAATATAAGAACGGTAATTATCATGAATGTATCGAGATAGGGGAAAAATCATTGAATCTAAACTCAAATAATCTCAGAAGTACAATATACAATTCCAGGTTTTTATGGCTGATAGCCCAAAGTGAATTTGAGATTGGAAAGGTTGTAGAGGCAAATTCTACGATTGATTTGTGTATTGAATTAAGGGAGAAGCTAAGTAAGCAAAATGAGTATTTTGTGCTTACAGCTATTGATGTTAAATTGAAGTATTTACTTAAATTAGGAAAGCTTAAAGAAGCTCAAGCGCTTTTCAATACAACTATTAGGAAATTCCCATTGGATAGGATTATTGATTATCCAAAACTACTAGAGTTTTATGTTGATTACTGTGAAGACTTAATTGAGAATGATTTTTTGCGGCAAGCAAATGACATTTTAGGCAATATCGCTGATTGGTTGGAATGGAACAAGCAAGTCGAATCAAGAAAACATTATGAATTAAAAAAGTATTTGAAAAAGTATTTTCGATTCAGATCAGTTTTTTTTAGAAAGAAGTTTTATGAAACTGATGGAATTAATTTCTTAGATAGCGCATATGAAAATTTCTCTCAATATGTGAGATTATCTAGAGAAGATATCAACGCCTACAAAAGTGACAAGAGTAGAATCAAGCAATATGAAGATTTTAATTATATTCAGAGCGAAATGGCGCTGATAAAGGCAATCCTTTACGAAAATTCAAATAAAGAGAAATTCCTAATCGAATCTTTTGATCACACCCAACTATCCAAATCATCTCAGTTGCTTGAAACACTAAATCGCAACTTAGCCTTTCAGCAAACCAATATTCCGGATTCATTAACAATTCAATTGAGTAGTCTCAAACAACAGGCTTCCTATCTCAGCACTCAAATCAATAAACTGGAAAACAAAGAAGAGCTCTCAGAATCAGACTCTAGTAGATTATCTGATTTTAGGTCGGTATTGCTGGACAACAAAGTAGCTTTCAACGATCTTATGCTTTACCTTGAAAAAACTTTCCCTAAATATTATGAGATTAACTATAATCCCAAAATTGCCACCATACAAGATGTTCAGGGAAAATTAGTTGAAAATGAAGCTTTGATAGAATATTTCGTTGGGAATGAGCATATCTACGCCTTCACAATCAGTCAAGATACTGCAACAGTACTTCAACTGGCAACAGTTTCTGATAGTAGCATTAGTCGGTTTAGAGAAATTATAATTCCCAAAGGGATTGAGCAGAATTTGAATGTTGCCTATCGACAATATGTCGATCAGTCTTATCAATTGTATAAGCAATTATTAGCAAAACCGCTGGAAGTAATTGGCAAAAGTAAAACGCCGATTAATAAACTTTATATCATCCCAGACAAGTCTTTGAATTATCTTGCCTTCGATCTGTTACTGACTGAAAAGATTGAAAAAAATAGATTTGTAGGTTACGGTAAGCTCCCCTATTTGATCAACGATTACAACATTTCTTATGGATACTCTGCGTCCATCTTATTTAGAGAAGATTCTACAGACTCAAATAGCTCTTTCAATGGGAAGGTATTGGCTTTTGCACCTTCTTACGAAAAACTACTATCAGATAGCAGTATACTTAACGAGCTGGGACAATTTAGAAACAGCCTTTCTCCACTAAGGTATAATAAATCAGAAGTGGATGGGATAAGTCGTTTTTTTAATGCACAAGTATTTAAATCAACTGATGCGACGGAGAAAAATTTTGTGGAAAACATGACAGGAAAAGATATTCTTCACTTTGCTATGCATGGATTGGTGGATTCAAAAGATTCCGAAAAATCCAGACTGGTATTTACTCCGGTGGAGGATTCTGTTCATGACAATTACTTACACAATTTTGAATTGTACAATCTGAATATAGATGCAAAATTAGCTGTGTTGAGTGCCTGTAATACGGGATATGGTAAACTGGAAGGTGGTGAAGGAGTAATGAGCCTGGCTCGTGCATTTACCTATGCCGGAACAAAATCTGTGGTGATGAGCCAATGGCCTGCAGATGATGAAGCCTCAAGTGTCATCATGCAATTCTTTTACAGCTATCTGGCTGATGGTATGAGAAAGGATGATGCATTAAGACTTGCCAAACTAGATTATCTGGAACAGGCAAATCCAGCCAAAAGAAATCCATTTTATTGGAACAATTTTGTGGTAATGGGAGATGTAAGCCCATTGGTGAAGGATAATACCAGGCTTTATATTTATATTGGATTAGCTGTTTTGGGAATACTATTGATGATTGTTTTTGGAAGAAGGTATTTTACCAAAGGAAGGGTTTGAAATAAACAGATATTTCTGATTTAATGATAGCCATTTTGTTCATTGATTAAATCCACCTCTGCACGATTATTTTTATCTATAAAGCTGAAGCTTAGCAATACGACATTCGCTTTTATTTCTCTCTATCTAAGGCTATTTTTAATTCATGGAAAACCTTAAAAGTGCTGTTTCACAAATGATCGATTTCACAGAAGAGGAAGGTTCAAAGTTAGTGGCTCTCTGTTACAGGAAATCCTTTAAACGAAAAGCTCTTTTAAGCATCAGCGACAGACAGATTGACGAGGTTTTTTTCATCGAAAAAGGAATTGTAAGAGTAAAAATTGTCGACCTGGACGGAAAGGAACATACCACACATTTTGCCATTGAAAATCAATTCATTGCAGATTACAATGCTTATTTAACGGGAGAAAAATCCAATTATCAGCTGGAGGCGCTTGAAGATACCGAAACAATTGTTCTGCCAAGAAAAGCTATTGAGTGGGGCTATCAAAATATGCAGGAAGGTCAAAAGCTGGGAAGACTGATAGCAGAGTACTATTTTACCTATCTAGATACCAGAATTCAGCACCTATATACGCTTTCGCCAATTGAAAGATATGAACTGATGGGCCAGATTTTTCAAGGGATACATAATCGTGTACCGCAACATATGATCGCTTCCTACCTTGGAATTACGCCTATTCATCTCAGCAGAATTAAAAGTCAATCCAGGTAAAACGTTAACATTTGTTATCGTTTTCTAAGTGTCATTGCCCGTAAGTTTGCCAAAACTAAAACTGGCAAATGGAATTCATAGAAGTTTTAAAAGAAAGGAGTTTACTGCTCTTTTGGTTTAGTACAATCAACTTGTTAGCAGCCATTATTTTTCTGATACTGTCATACTTGATTCCTGTAGAATTTGGCGGAACAAACGCCTGGTATAAGCCTCTGAAATTTGCACTCTCAACAGCCATTCTATGCTATTCACTGACCTGGTATCTGGGCTATTTGCCTAAGGATAGTGTTAATCTGTTCGTGAGTTGGGTGATCGTGATTACACTCGGTTTTGAGGTGGTATACATTGCCTGGCAAGCTGCCAAAGGACAGGCATCCCATTTTAACCTATCCACGCCTTTCTATTCCTTTATGTTTTCGTTGATGGCGATAGCTGCAACAGTAGCAACTATTGCGATTGGCTATTTCGGCCTTCGCTTTTTTGCCAACAGCTTTCCTGAACTTCCAAACTATTACTTGTGGGCGCTGCGATGCGGTTTTGTCATATTCGTGATTTTCTCTTTTGAAGGTTTCTTGATGGGAGGCCGTCTGGCACATACAGTTGGCGAATCCGATGGAGGTATAGGGATTCCTTTCTTAAATTGGAGTACAACTGCAGGAGACCTAAGAATCGCACATTTTATTGGAATGCATGCATTGCAGGTACTTCCAATATTGAGTTATTATTTGTTGAAAGATGTCAAACTGACGATGGTGCTATCAGTGTGCTATTTATTGCTGGCAGTATTCGTTCTGGTGCAGGCACTGGGAGGTAATTCGCTCTTTAAAATTTAAAAAACTAGCATGACAATTAATAAAAATACAATCGACAGACTTAATTCCCGCTATGGCAATTGGGCATTGGTAACGGGAGCAACTTCCGGAATCGGTAAAGCGATTTCATATCAGTTGGCCGAGGCTGGTTTTAATCTGGTAATTACGGGGCGAAGGGCTATGCTGCTAAATACAATTGCTACCGAACTTACGGACCGCTTTTCGATAGATGTATTGGAGGTCAGCGGTGATTTGTCTAATGAAGAAGACTTGCACAACCTCACTGAGAAAACTGATGAATTACCGATTGGAATAGTAATTTTAAATGCTGGATTTGGCACATCAGGTAAGTTGATGAATGCTGATATCAGTACTGAACTAAATTTGATAGACCTCAACTGCAAAGCAGTGCTCCTCTTGTCTCATCATTTTGTCAATCAGATGGGGGCAGACTCACGCAAGGGAGCGTCCCGCAAGGGAGCGATTGTTTTGCTGAGTTCAATGGTTTCTTTTCAGGGAGTACCCAATGCTGCCAATTATGCCGCCAGCAAAGCATATGTGCAAACACTGGGAGAGGCGATGTCCCGCGAGTTAAAACCTGAAGGCATTGATGTTTTGTGTGCTGCTCCCGGACCTGTCGGTACTGAATTTGCCGATAGGGCAAACATGCGCATGGGGTCTACGATGAAAGCGGAGACGATCGCGGCTGAAATCATTCGATCAATCGGTAGGAAAACGACGGTATTACCAGGCTTCCTGACGAAGTTTTTGGTTTTTAATTTGAGATTATTACCACGCTGGGGTAAAATCAGAGTGATGGAAAAGGTTATGTCAGGGTTTACCAGCCATCAGTAAAGTAGCTTTCGCTTAATCGATTAGGTTTTCATTTCCGATAAGGTCTGACCTCCCTTGATACCAAAATCAAGTGTTCTGAAAGCGAAAAGTGATGCCATCATGGCCATTAAACAAGCCTTTGATGCCAATAACATTACCATACCATTTCCTATCAGATACACAGCTTCGTTAGGATAATGAATCCAGATCATCAGAATGAAATTGATAGAGCTGTCACCAAATGCATTGTAGTACAATTCGATCTCTCTTCCTGGCATTAAATTGGGAATCTTTGAGACTGCCTTGATGGTGATTTCTTTTACCTGCTCCAGGTTGTCAGCGTAAGAAACACCTACTTCCAGATCGATTCGCCTGTCATCTGTTTTGGTGTAGTTGGTAACAGCAGATTGGAAAATATCCTTATTGGGAATAATGACATGCAACCCCTGAAAAGTTCTGATGACTGTGACACGCAGGTTTATTTCCTCTACCAATCCCATATAAGACCCTGTTTCAATAATGTCACCAACCTGTATGGGTTTTCTGAAGGCTATGAATACACCTGATATGAAATTTGCGGTAATATCCTGAAAGGCAAAACCGAGTGCCAATCCAACAATTCCCGCACCAGCCAATAGCGAAGATACAGTCTGCTCAAGGTGTAAGATATTCAGTGAAATAATCAGCCCTACTCCAAGTACACCTAAATAAGCAAATGTGGTAAACAGATTGTTGAGTGCTTTTTTCTCTGAAAACCTATTGAGGATATTGCTGGAAACAGACTTGATAACTCTGGCAATAAAATAGAAGGTGATCATTACCAGCATTGCTATGAACATATTCGGTAGCATAGCAGTGGTCGACTCAAGCCATTCTTCCAGTTTATTGGAAAGTATGTCTATGGCTTTTTGCAGATTGAAATTCATAAGCATGTTTTTACGCTTGCTAAAAGAAAAAGCTAAGGTTTGAAGTAAGGTAAGACATAAGTTGAAATAGGCAAAATTAGTGATGAAAATATCAGTGTTTGAGGAAATAGTTTCATTTCTCTTAATCTGTTGCGTTGTAGACTCAAGCTACCTTTAAATGCATTTTATGCAAATCACTAAAGTCACCGACGTTATTAAAAACGAAAAACTCAGGGTGTTTACAATCTTCTAAGCAGAGCAAACATTATCAAATACAAGCGGTTAATCTCTCACAACTTTTTACTAAGAGTTATGTAATGACACATAATTTATCTGAAAGCGATATTGACAGGGTAATAGAGATGGCCTGGGAGGATAGAACACCTTTTGAAGCGATAGAAAGTCAGTTTGGGCTTCCCGAAAAGGAAGTCATCAAGGTGATGAGAAACAACCTGAAAAGGTCAAGTTTTAATCTGTGGCGAAAACGTGTGAATAGCGGTGTAAGCCAAAAACACCGAAAAAAGCGCAGTGAAGATATTGACAGGTTCAGATGTAGTCGTCAGCGATCGATTTCAAACAATAAAATTTCCAAAAGGTGAGCTTTTCTACAGATTATCAGGATATACTGGCACAGATTGATGCAGTAGATCCTGTGAAATACGGTAAGACCCGAAATTTTGCAGATGGAGCCGTTACCAGGCTCTCTCCATATATTTCCAGAGGCGTGATATCGACTAAAATAGTGCTGGACAAGATACAGGCAGTAGGATATAAACACTGGGAGGTTACTAAGTTTATACAGGAACTAGCATGGCGAGACTATTGGCAGCAGGTTTGGATTGCAAAGGGAAATGCCATCGATCATGACCTGAAGCGGGAGCAACCGGACGTTGACAATTATGAGATGCCGGCAGCATTGGCGAATGCTATTACTGAAATTGATGCTGTTGATGAGAATATCAATGAGCTCTACGAAGGAGGGTACATACATAATCACATGCGGATGTACGTAGCAGCTATCGCCTGTAACATTGGAAAAAGCCATTGGAAAGTCCCTGCCAGGTGGATGTATTATCACCTGCTCGACGGAGACTGGGCCAGTAATGCGCTTAGCTGGCAATGGGTGGCAGGAGCCAATGCCAATAAGAAATACATTGCCAACCAGGACAATATCAACAAGTATTTTAACAGCAGGCAAAAGAGAACATTTCTGGATACCTCTTATGAGGCGATACCTGAGATGGACATTCCGAATATCCTGGCAAATACGACAACTCCGGATCTGAAAACGAATCTGCCTAAGAGTACGCTCACAGGAATCAAAACCGATCAGCCTACCTTGATTTACAATTATTATAACTTAGATCCGGAGTGGTATAAAGATGAGCAGGTAAACAGGGTTTTGCTGCTTGAACCTTCTCATTTTGATAAATATCCTGTGTCTGATAATTGTCTCAATTTCGTTTTGCGATTAGCTGAAAACATTGATGATATTTCTATCTATGTGGGAGAGTTTACAGATTTTGTTAGTGAGTTTAAAGCAAATAACATCATTTACAAAGAACACCCGACCAACGGGCATTATCGCGGAAAAGAGGAAAGCCGTGACTGGATGTTTAATGTCACTGGTTACTTCCCTTCATTCTTTGGGTTTTGGAAAAAATGTGAGAGGCAGTTAAAAGGCAAATGAGTCAAAAAATCAATATAGTTTGGCTAAAAAGGGATATTCGTTCCCAGGATCACCGACCATTGGAGGCTGCTGAGCGTGCTGGCATTCCTTATCTCATCATTTATATTTTTGAACCGTCGTTGATTAACTACCCTGACACGTCGACCAGGCACCTGCAATTTATTCACCATAGTATCAAAGACTTGAATGCAACCCTCAAACCGCATAACGGGACTGTAACGGTATTTCATTGTGAGGCTCGTGAGGCTTTTGAGTTTTTGCTGCAAAAGTATGCGGTACAAAATGTATTTTCCTATGAGGAACATGGCATTCGGCAAAGCTGGAACAGAGACGGGGTGATCAGAGAGCAACTGGCCGCAGGTAATATTGAGTGGACTGAATTTAAGAAAAATGGGGTAATCAGAGGGAGTAAAAATCGCGATGGCTGGGATAAGCAATGGTACGTTACAATGAACGAGCCCCTTATCAAAAATCAATATACTGATTTGCTATTAGGTGAAATTGAGCATCCTTACCCGCTGCAACCGGAACTTGAGCAGCGGATAAAAGATTATCCCATCGAGTTTCAACCTGCCGGAGAGACTTTTGCCTGGAAATACCTCCATTCCTTCACTGACGAAAGAGGAAAAAATTATCATCGGTTTATTTCAAAACCTGAATTGAGCCGAACGTCCTGCGGCAGGATATCGCCTTATCTGGCTTGGGG
This sequence comes from Bacteroidota bacterium, assembly GCA_038525605.1. GTDB lineage: Bacteria > Bacteroidota > Bacteroidia > Cytophagales > Cyclobacteriaceae > JANSWY01. Next base: position 7,898 of record JBCBHL010000101.1, on the reverse strand, counting down.
AAATATCAGTATCAAACAGGCAGTACATCACATCAAATTCCATGAGAATTACAAAGACAATAAGAGGGCTTTTCAGGGTATCCTGACAAGATTGAAATGGCACTGTCACTTCATCCAAAAGTTTGAAGTGGAGTGTGATTATGAAACCAGGTGTGTGAACAGGGGATACGAATTGCTGGTTCGCAAAAAGAATGAAGAATTCATCAAAGCATGGAAGATTGGAATGACTGGTTTTCCAATGGTGGATGCATGTATGAGATGTCTAAAAGAGACGGGATGGATTAATTTCAGGATGCGTGCGATGGTGGTTTCACTGCTCTGCCATCACCTCGATCAGGACTGGCGTGAAGGAGTGTATCACCTTGCGAGACTATTCCTGGACTATGAACCGGGTATTCATTATCCACAATTTCAAATGCAGGCCGGCACCACAGGGGTTAACACAGTCAGAATGTATAACCCGGTCAAACAATCCGCGGATCACGATCCGGATGGTGTTTTCATTCGGAAATGGGTGCCGGAACTGAGGGAAATTCCTATTGAATATTTACACGAACCGTGGAAAATGACGGAGATGGACAAGTCTTTTAACAATATAGAATTTACCTATCCTCATCCAATTGTAGATCTGACTGCATCGGGAAAAGCCGCCCGTGCGAAGATTTGGGGACATCGTAAAAATGAAAAGGTGAAAGCCGAAAGAAAACGAATCATAGAAACGCATACGAGAAATAAATAAATAATGTATTTATCCAAGTCTGATATCGAAAATACACCCAGAGTTAAAAGATTGAATATGATTAATTCAATCTCAGGAATAAAGCCGGGCGCTCTGATTGGTAGTGCAACAGCTGACGGCATTCAAAATTTGGCGATCATTAATTCAGTTGTTCACATTGGTACTAACCCTGCCCTGGTGGGTTACATCCTAAGGCCTGCTGATGAAGTAAGAAGGCACACTTATGAAAACATTCTTGAAACTGGTTTCTACACGATCAATCACATTCATAAGAGTTTTATCAAAGAAGCTCATTACACCTCTGCAAAATTTGATGCTGAAGTTTCTGAATTTGAAGCTTGTGGATTGACAGCAGAGCACGCGTTTGATTTTCATGCGCCTTTTGTTGGCGAAAGCAATTTGAAAATGGGCCTGAAACATGTCGAAACAGTAGAGATAAAATCCAACGGCACGATGATAGTAGTCGGTGAGGTTCAGCATCTTGTTATTCCTGATGATGTAATGGACGACAGGGGCTATCTGGATTTGGGAAAAGCTGATGATGTGGGGATTTCCGGATTGAATTCGTATTATGAGCTTAAAAAGATTGATGAGTTTCCATATGCGCGAGTGAGTGAAGTGCCTGATTTTAAAAGTGAAAAACAACGTTCATGAAAAAGCAACACCTACCGGAAAAAATCTGCCCTGTCTGTCAGCGGCCATTTACCTGGCGAAAAAAATGGCGACTCAACTGGGAGGAAGTAAAATATTGTAGCGAAAGGTGTAAAAGAAATAAATGAACGCAGTTAACATCATATTTCCACACCAATTATTCGAAGATCACGAGTTGTATCTCAATGGTCATCCCATTTATCTCGTTGAAGAATATTTGTTTTTCAAACATTTCAATTTCCATAAGACCAAGATTGCTTTTCACAGAGCCTCAATGAAGTGCTTTGAAAATCAGCTGAAAAGCAATGGTTTGAACGTCACTTACATTGATTCCACAGATGAAAGTGCTGATATCAGAAAACTGGTAAAAAAACTGGCTGATGAGAACGTTAAAACCATCAACAGCATAGACCCAACTGATAATTGGCTTGAAAGGCGATTGAAATCAGCAGCTGAAGACAATAGTGTCGAATTGAATATTTCTGACAATCCGCAGTTTATTAATAGCCGTGATGAATTGGGTACTTTCTTTAAGCCGGATAAAAAGTCTTTCTTTCAAACTAGTTTTTATAAAAAGGAACGAGTAAAGAGAAATGTACTAATTGAGGCAGACGATCAACCAGTAGGTGGTAAATGGAGCTTTGATGGTGACAACAGAAAAAAGTATCCCAAAGGCAAAATACCGCCAACAATCAACTTCCCCGACAAAGATTCCTATTGGGAAGAAGCTGTTAGCTATGTGGAAAAACACTATTCTGATAATTTGGGTGAGGTTTCTGACTCTCCGCTCTATCCCTACAGTACTGAAAAGGCCAATCAGTGGCTGCAGCAATTTTTTGAATTCCGGTTTCACGGTTTTGGAGATTATGAAGATGCCATAGTGGATAAGGAACCCTTTCTCAACCACAGCATCCTGACTCCCATGTTGAATGTGGGATTGCTGCAGCCGATGAACATCATCAGAGCTTCAATAGCTTTTGCTGAGCAGAATGATGTGCCCATCAACTCGCTGGAGGGATTCGTTAGACAGATTATGGGATGGCGGGAATTTATCCGAGGCATGTACGAGTGCAAGGGAGTTGAATCGAGGAATAAAAATTTCTGGGGCTTTGAAAGGAAGATTCCTGCAAGCTTCTACGATGGTACAACTGGAATTGTCCCTGTGGACGATACCATCAAAAAAATACTGAAAACAGGCTATTGCCACCATATCGAAAGGCTGATGGTGCTGGGAAATTTTATGCTTTTGTGCGAATTTCATCCAAAGGAAGTATATCGCTGGTTTATGGAGTTGTTCATTGATGCTTACGACTGGGTGATGGTTCCTAACGTGTATGGGATGAGTCAGTTTGCCGATGGAGGATTCTTCGCTACCAAACCCTACATCAGTGGTTCTAACTACCTGATGAAAATGAGTAATTATAAAAAAGGAGACTGGCAGGAACCGTGGGACGGACTATTTTGGCGTTTCATGCACATCAACAGGGATTTCTTTCTGAAAAACCCGAGATTGGGTATGTTGGTGAGAACTTTTGACAAAATGGATGAAGAAAAACGAAAAAAACACCTGAATGCTGCAGAGCAATTTTTGGAGGAGTTAAACTGAATCAATTGCGCAAATTTGCATCTTTAGGGGTTAAGAAATATTTTTAGAGAGCTGAACAAGACGCCTCAAAAGAATGGATAATGCTCAATTTCTAAATGAAATTTTTAAAAAAGAAAATTTTAAACCCGACGAACTTGAGTTGATCCTGGAGCAATTCGAAGAAGTAGACTTTAAAAAGAATGATTATCTCATAGAACGAGGAAAGAAAGCCAATTTTTACTATTTTCTTGAATCTGGATTTCTCAGATCTATTACCATTGATTTAGAGGGTAATGACATTACTACCAAATTCTTCTCTCGAAACGATATTGTCATTGACTGGCACTCTTATTTTTTGAAAAAACCTTGTAAGGAATCTATCCAGGCGCTAACGCCTGGGAAATGCTGGAAAATCAGCTTCACTAATTTTATGAAGCTTTTTCACATAGAGTCTTTTCGGGAAGTGGGAAGAACCAGACTTGTCAATAATTACTTCGAACTGAAAAATCATTCTATTTCTGTAATTGCTGATCATGCCAAAGACCGATATCTGAATTTACTCAAAGAAAAACCTGATCTGATCCACAATGTACCACTGAAACACATCGCTACCTATCTCGGTGTTACCGATACATCACTAAGTAGAATAAGAAAGGAAATTACGCTAGATTAGTATCATGATGAGTGATCAGATTCCTTTAATCATAGCGATTCTTTTTTTGATAGCTATTTTATTTCCAATTGGGATGATTGCGAACATTGCCAAGAAAGCGGATTTTCGGAAAACAGCAGTCGCAATTGTCGGCTTCTACATTTCCTACCTGTTCATTGTATCGATTATTGGTTACCTCGGTTACTTCGATGAGTTGACGCTTCCGCCCAAAATCATACAGATCACCACTATCCCGCTGCTGATATTTCTTTTAGGCGTTATTTCATTTACAAAAACCTATCGGGATATTCTCACTAAGACAAATCTTTCTAACCTGGTTGGTCTTCACATTTTCAGGCTGATGGGTAGTTTCTTCATCATTCTGATGTTGTTTGGGACCTTGCCAGTAAGCATTGGATTGATTGCCGGGCTGGGAGACATCATAACCGCAGTGAGCAGTATTTGGGTGGCAAAGTATATTGCCAAAGAGCAAGCCAAATCAAAAAATGTAGTTTTGGCCTGGAATACCTTTGGTCTGTTAGATATTTTGATCACATCGGCAACTGCTATATTATTAACTAAACATAGCATGGATACTGGTAGTATGGGGGTGGAGATCTTAGCAACTTTTCCCTTTTGCTTTATTCCTGCATTTGCTCCAGCCACAATTATTTTCCTGCATATATCTGTTTACAGAAAGGTTTTAATTAAAAAGTATCACTAATTGGTTTTCTTGCCATAGGCCAAGATTTTTCTCTTTTCGACCTCCTAGCTTTGAATTATTATTTCAAACTAAAGAATCAAGAAGATGAAAAATGAGCAAATTTTTATGATGGTTTTCAGGTTTACACCTGATTTTGAAAAAGTACCTACCGAACAGGAAATTGCAGAAATGCGGGAGCAATGGGGGGCTTTTATTGGGAACCTTGCTATACAGGAAAAACTCGTCAGCACTTACCAACTGGGATTCGATTCTCAACTCATTTCTGTAGATGGGACAGTATCTGATGAGATATACTATTCAGACAACAGAACCATAAGCGGTAATATGATTGTGAAAGCAAATGGTATCGATGAGGCGACCGAAATGGCTAAGGCCAGCCCTATTTTGAAGGCAGGTGGAACGGTTGAGGTGAGGAGTATTATTCCAATGGATCGATAATTTTTTAAACCTGAAACAATGAAAAAGATGATTTTAAGCATAGTAGCAATTGTAATAGTTGGTGTACTTGTGATCGGGTTCTATAAAGCCTCCGGGCTGAAACATATCAGCATTCAGAAGTCAGTAGAAATCGATGCGCCTGTAGAAAAGGTATTTGCACAGGTAGTTTACTTAAAGAATTTTCCCAATTGGTCACCGTTTCTGGAGGCTGATCCCACTCAGAAAATAGAAATTAAAGGAAACGATGGTCAGGTGGGAGCGCAATATCACTGGGAGGGAAACAAAGGGAAGGATCTGGGTTTTCAGGAAATAAAGGAAATTAAATCCAACCAATACATAAAAATGGGATGTGATATTCAGAAACCATTTCAGGCTCAGCCTGTATTTGAATACACCTTTTCCAAAATAGGAGAGAGGACAAAAGTAACACAGGACTTTACTTTGGAATCCGGTTTGATAGACGCATTTTTTATGTGGGTTTTCAACGCCAGAAAAGATATGTCAGGAATGAATGAAAGAGGCATGCAGCTATTGAAGATTGCCAGTGAAAAAGGGTGAAGTAGACTTTAAAATTTATAGTCAGTTTGACTGCTTTGTAAGAACAAGGCAGTCTTGCTGCATTTAGTCGTGTGAGGCGGTAATTTTTATTGCTGCCTCCGGATTTACCTCCTTTCCATTGATTATATCGTTCCGATTTTGCTATGCAATAAATCTATTTTCATTCACTTCCCGAGATTTCGCCGACCAAGAGCAGATCTTATGCCGCCATTTGCTCTTGAGTTTGATTTTCAATGAATTCCATAAAAAAAGAGAAGCCATCGCTGACTTCTCTTTCTAAAATTTGGTAGATAACCTGTATCGGATTAACCTGCTAGTACTTTCTCTGCAAGAACGATCACCCGGTTGTTTAAAACCTCTACAACACCACCTTCCACATCGATGATGGTCTCTGTAGTTTTTTTGTCTTTGCTGGTTATCTTATATTTTAATTCTCCGTGACCTAACGTACTCATCAAAGGAGCGTGGTTATTCAATATCTGAAAAGAACCATCGCTACCTGGAAACGTTGCAGAATCAACTTCTCCTTCAAATACTTTTTCGTCCGGTGTTATTATTTCTAAAAACATATTGCTTTAATTAAGCTTCAGCCATCAATTTCTCTCCTTTGGCAATTGCCTGATCGATATCGCCTACCAGGTTAAAGGCAGATTCAGGTAAGTGATCTAAATCACCATTCATGATCATATTAAAACCTTTGATAGTGTCTTTGATGTCAACCAATACACCTTCAAGACCAGTAAACTGCTCTGCTACGTGGAAAGGTTGAGAAAGGAATCTTTGTACCCTTCTTGCTCTGTGTACAACCTGCTTATCTTCGTCAGATAATTCATCCATACCAAGAATAGCAATGATGTCCTGAAGTTCTTTATATCTCTGTAAGATCTCCTTCACGTTTTGTGCACAATCGTAGTGCTCATCACCGAGGATTTCAGCAGAAAGAATTCTTGAAGTGGAATCCAGAGGATCCACTGCAGGGTAAATACCTAGCTCAGCAATCTTTCTGGAAAGTACAGTAGTTGCATCAAGGTGAGCGAAGGTCGTTGCAGGAGCTGGGTCAGTTAAGTCATCCGCAGGTACGTAAACCGCCTGTACAGAAGTAATAGAACCTTTCTTAGTTGAAGTAATTCTTTCCTGCATCAGACCCATTTCCGTAGCAAGTGTAGGCTGGTAACCTACCGCAGAAGGCATACGACCAAGAAGTGCTGATACCTCTGAACCGGCCTGGGTAAATCTAAAGATGTTGTCGACGAAGAAAAGGATATCTCTACCAGGTCCTTCACCATCACCATCTCTAAAATATTCAGCAACAGTCAATCCTGATAGTGCCACTCTGGCTCTTGCGCCCGGAGGCTCGTTCATCTGACCGAATACGAAAGTCGCTTTAGATTCTTTTAATTTATCTTTACTAACAGTAGAAAGATCCCATCCACCTTCTTCCATCGAGTGCATGAATTCTTCACCGTAGTTTACAATACCTGCTTCAAGCATTTCTCTAAGAAGGTCATTTCCTTCCCTTGTTCTTTCACCTACTCCGGCGAATACTGAAAGACCTGAATATGCTTTTGCAATGTTGTTGATCAATTCCTGGATCAGTACAGTTTTTCCAACACCAGCACCACCAAACAATCCGATTTTACCACCTTTTGCATAAGGCTCGATCAAATCGATTACTTTGATTCCGGTGAAAAGAACTTCTGTAGCAGTAGAAAGATCTTCAAATTTAGGTGCAGCTCTGTGAATCGGCAAACCTGCATCAGTTTCAGGAGCAGCGATACCATCGATTGCTTCACCAACTACGTTAAATAATCTTCCTTTTACAGACTCACCAATTGGCATTTTGATAGGAGATCCGGTGTCAACTACTTCCATTCCTCTTGTCAATCCTTCAGTACCATCCATCGCGATAGTCCTTACTGCTTCTTCTCCTAAATGCTGCTGACACTCCAATACAATCTTGGTACCATCAGCTTTAGTAATCACCAATGCATCGAGGATGTTGGGTAATTTCGACCCTTCTGCTTCAAAGCTCACGTCTACTACAGGTCCGATTACCTGGGATACTTTGCCTTTATTTGCCATTTGTTGTTCTTTATAAATAAAAAGAGTTCAAAACTCTACTTGTGATTTTGAGTGCGAAATTAAATGAATAATTCGTCAGAACAAAGCTTTAATAATAAAGATTAAGAATTGAAATACTCTCGCGAACCATATTGGAATTGAGGAAGATAACAATAACAGAATATTAGCATCCTGTCCATCAGAATAAGGCATTAAATCGATTATGCATTAAATCAATACGCTTATTAAATTGATCATGGCGCATCTGAGTTTAGTATTGACTTTAGCAACCTCCATGGCCATTCTTGCACCATCAAAGTTTACAATCAACTTAATTTTTGTAAACCAGTCAAATTAAATCATTACTAAATGTTAAAAAAAAATATGATATTCAATTTATCAAATCTCAAAAGTTTAGCACTACTCATCCTGTTTTCTTTGTTGATTTACAGCTGTAGTGAGGAGAATTTAAGCCCTGAGCCATCAGTCA
>JBCBHL010000100.1:0-20532 GCA_038525605.1 Bacteroidota bacterium | reverse complement strand
GTTGCGGTAGTAATGGGGCATGAGATTGCCCATGCAGTAGCCAATCATGGAATAGAAAGGATGAGTCAGGGATTAGTGGCACAGTTAGGGCTGTCTTCGCTTCAAGTTGCTCTTGGCGAGAACCCGACCATGACTAAGAATTTGTTATTACAGGCATCAGGAGTTGGGACAAATTTAGGCGTGTTGGCGTTTTCAAGAAAACATGAAACTGAGGCTGACAGGTTAGGATTGATTTTTATGTCAATGGCAGGTTATGATCCTCAGGCAGCTCCTCAGTTCTGGGAGCGGATGGCTAAACTGAGCAGTGGAAGCGCTCCTCCGGAATTTTTGTCTACTCACCCTTCCCATTCATCCAGAATTACTGATTTAAAAAAAGGTATTCCTGAGGCAATGCAATACTTTAACAAGGGGAGATAAGTGATCAGTTCTTGTTGGGAAAAAAGCCCTTTTCAATGAGTGTTGAAAAGGGTTTTCTGATTTAATCCCGGCCCTTAATTAACAAAAATTCTGAGTTGGACATCTCTTTGTAGGAGCTTCGCAAATTCCCAGACCTTCACCGCCAGTAGCACATCTGCTATCAGATCCACATTCGTTGGTTTCACACTGATGGGTCAATCCAGCCCAGCAATCCATAGGAGATGTATTGCATGTTCCGGTAGCACCACCAACGATTTTCCCCATAGAAGTAGAGAAACTTTTTACGTTGAGGTCTTGTAATTTTAGCTTGTTCTTTTTCATTATAGTTTGATTAAAATTGAAAATTGTTTTGATTCAACTATCAATTGCCATTTGTGAAAAAGGTAAACATCCTTTCTGAAAAAACTTGATTATGAATGGGTGCTAATGATTAACCAGGAATTAATATTTGATAAAAGTGGTCTGCATAAGTAGTTCTTCGATGGGATATTAAGGGTTTAAACATTAACACTAACAGCATTTTTCAGCAGCTTTATCTCATATTGGGTGTTGAAAAAAGGCCACCTCCAGTGACCTTTAGTTTAATCTTTAATTAGAGACAGCATTGACCACCTTGGATTGTACCAAAACACGCTCCGCCAACGCCATTAGGAACGGCACATCGGTCACCGTCCGAACAATCTGTTCGGCAGAAGTACAAGCTGAAACACCCACCTCCACATAAGTCAGGAACCAGCATGCCGCCGTTAATGTGCTTTTGAGAAGATTTTTCAAGGATGGTAACACCGTCGATTTTCAATAACGATTTTTTCATAATAGTTTGTTTATAGTTATAAGAATTTATTTAACTATCTATTGCCGTTTGTGAAAAAGGTAAACTTTTGAGTGGGTGGTTGTGCTAAATCCGGTAAAATGAGTATTTCTTTCAAATATTGACCAGCAATTTTGCTTTGATAGAGATGAAAATTAAAGCATTAGTTTGTTGCTTTAAGTATCAAAACTAAAAAGTAAAAGGCTGCCACCTTTCCAGCGAGCAGCCTTGTCATGAATTTAGATGCAAAGCAATGCTTAGCAGTTTCTTCTGGTAGCAGCTTCGCAAAGCCCTAATCCTACTCCTGTAACATCCGTGCCGTCGGTAGGACATTGTTTGGTAGGGTAATAATTAATCGATCCACCCTTTACTTTTTCTGATAAGTCAGTTGAAAAGCTGGATACTTTGAGATTATTCAATTTTAATTTGTTCTTTTTCATACGCGTTTTAATTATTTTTTAAAATATTGTTGTCAGTTTTCAACCCGTTTTATTTATTACCCATTTCCAGAACTGAGTAGATTTATACGATTGTATACCTGAAAACTGACAACCTTTACGATGCTTTACCCTAGTGATCCGCTAACGCAACACTGACCATTTTGGAGAGTACCAAAGCATTCACCTCCTGATGGACTCGCAACTCCACAAAGGTGACCGTTACCGACACCTCCACCGGGACATTCATAAATATCAAAACAGCCAGAGGGACATCCGATTTTAGGAAAACCTCCGTTGATTAACTTCTGTGAAGATTTTTCAATAGCATTTGCGCCATTGATTTTTAGCAATGTTTTTTTCATAATAGTTTAATCTTTAATTGTGAAAAAGGCCGCCTTAAATTAGCAACCTGTAATAAAATATTGAGTTAAATACAGCATTGACCACCTTGTATGGTGCCAAAGCAGGCTCCTCCAGTGCCATCGGGAACGGCACACTGATCACCGTCAGAACAATCCGTGCGGCAGAAGTACAAGCTGAAACACCCACCTCCACATAAATCAGGAATAAGCATTCCACCATTGATATGCTTTTGTGAGGATTTTTCAATAGCACTCACACCTTCAATTTTCAATAATGATTTTTTCATAATAGTTTAATCTTAGCGTTTATAAAAAAAAGTTATGTAAACGAAACTCAGAGAATGACAGATAGTTTGCCGATCGGGCTTGTTTCTTTGATTCTAAAGTCCATTTGCAGACTTGTACTGATAGTTGTTTAAGACTTTGGTTTGATATAATTTTCAAAATAAAGACGGATTATTCATCAATAAGAATAATTTTGCCCGGGATGGAAATTAATGCGGTAATTACACTTTTAATCATTTTAAGTGCAGTAGTACTTTTTGCAACAGAGCTGATATCTATTGATCTGGTTGCGCTGCTGATTATCGTGGCATTGGTTTTAACGGGTGTCATTACGCCCGAACAAGGCGTTAGTGGATTTAGTAATCCTGCTACGGTGACTGTTGCCTTCATGTTTGTAATAAGTGCTGCACTACTAAAAACGGGTGCTCTTCAATATGTCACCTATGGCCTCACTAAGGTATTTGAATCCAACTTTATGTTGGGCATGGCGCTTATGATTGCACTAATTGCCGTTGTATCAGCCTTTGTGAATAATACGCCTGTTGTAGCAGTTTTTATCCCTGTTATGATTCAGATAGCGGCGTCCTCGGGTATTAGTGCCAAAAAGATGTTAATCCCATTGTCGTTTGCTTCAATAATCGGTGGTTCCTGTACCTTGATTGGGAGTTCTACCAATATACTGATCAACGGAATTGTAGTAGGAGAGGGCCTACCCGCCATCAGCATGTTTCAGATGGCACCATTAGGAGCCATATTGATTGCAGTAGGGGTGATTTATATGGTTTTTGTTGGCATCAGGCTATTGCCAAAAGGTGAAAACAAAACCCTCGGTGATAAATTCGGTATGGGCGATTACATTGCTGAGATTGAATTGACTGATAGTGATCCTTCTGTAGGTAAAATGATCATGAATGCTGCCTTGGTAAGAGATCTGAGCATGGATGTTATGGAAGTGAGAAGAAACAAAAGTATTTTCAATCAGCCTGCCGGTGACTTTATCTTATTATCAGGAGATATTTTGAAGGTCCGTTGCGATATGGATCATATCAAACAACTGAAAGATCGTGTGAAAATATTTACCCAATCCTCAGTTAAAATTGATGGAGACACCCTCAAGGGTAAAAAATCCACTCTGGTGGAGTTAGCGATCAGTGCTTCATCTGCCTTTGAAGGTAAAACACTCAAAGAGGTGGACTTTCGTAGGAGATATCGTGCAGTTCCTTTGGCCATCAGGCACCGGGAAGAAATTGTTCATAATAACCTCTATGAGACAAAACTCAGATCGGGAGATGTGCTATTGGCTGATGTCAAGACGCATTATCTTGAAGAGCTCAAGAAAAAAGACGGTAGAAAAGACAGTCCTTTCATTGTATTGTCTGAAGACATCATCATGGATTTTGACAAGAAAAAATTCTTCGTCACCATATCGCTGATTGCGGCGATGGTTGTACTGGCGTCTCTGAACCTGGTGCCAATTATGATAGGCGCACTGACGGTGGTTGCCTTCTTGGTATTGTCACGAACCATTGAAATGAAAGACGTTTACGATGCGATTAACTGGAAAGTGATCTTTCTGCTGGTGGGCGCATTGAGTATGGGAGTTGCGATGAAAAATACCGGACTGGACATAACAGTTGCTAATCTGCTTGTGTCCAATCTTGGGCCTTACGGACCCATTTTTGTGTTGTCGGGTATTTATCTGACCACTTCATTATTGACGGAGCTGATGTCTAATAATGCTACGGCGGCAATTCTTGCACCGATTGCTATTCAGACCGCCGATGTATTGGAGGTTAGTCCTGTCCCGTTTATCATGGCAGTTGTTTTTGCCTCTTCAGCTAGTTTTATGACCCCTGTGGGCTATCAGACGAATACAATGGTATATGGAGCAGGTAATTACAGATTTCTCGATTTTTTCAAGGTGGGATCCTTGCTAAGTTTACTATTCTGGATACTCGCTACATTTCTGATTCCTATAATTTTCCCATTTTAGCTCATGATAATTGATCCGGTAAAATGACTCGTATCAACAGAAAATCATCTTCCAGTATCCTGGGTGAAACCAAGTATTATATCAAAGATCCTTTGGGCTTTCTGCAAACCAACCAAAGAGAGCTGGGTGATGCCTTTGGTTTCAGGCTTGCCCATAGAACTATTTACTTCATCAATAAAGCGGAATATGTTACGCATATCCTGCAAACCAACCATAAAAATTATAAGAAAAGCCTTGCCTATCGAAAGCTAAGTCTGATGCTGGGCAATGGCTTGTTTACCAGTGAGGGAGACTTTTGGCTCAGACAGAGAAGGCTTGCTCAGCCAGCATTTCACAAACAAAGAATCGATGGTTATTTTGAAATCATCAAAAAGCACACCGCCGATTTTGTGAAAGAGGTGAATGATAAAGACCAGTTTATGCTGGGCAGTGCACTGACAAGTGTAACACTGAAAATTATTTCCGAGACCTTGCTGGGGCTGGATTTGCGGGATGGACATCAGTTGATCGAGGAAAAGCTGCCTGTGATCATGAAATTTATGATCCGTCGGATTACATCAGGATTGAACGCTCCATTGTGGTTACCTACAACTTCAAACCGTGAGTTTATAAAATCATCTAAACGAATCAGGAAAATGATTGAACAGATGATTGCCAGAAAAAGACAACAACCTGATAGTAACGATCTGCTTACAGAGCTGATTAATGCGAGGGACGCTGAAACGGGGGAGTACATGGATGATACTCAGCTGACCGATGAGGTGCTCACTTTTTTCCTTGCAGGGCATGAAACTACCGCAGTGAGTGCTTTTTGGGCTATCTGGCTGCTTGAAAACAATCCCGCTGAAAAGCGAAAGTTACTGGATGAATTGACTTCCGTAAATCTGGAAGAGCTTCAGCTAAGTGATTTGTCAGCATTGCCTTATCTTGATGCGGTTATTAAAGAATCAATGCGGCTTTATAGTCCGGTCTGGGTATTGGGCAGGGAGGCAATAGACAATGATCAGATTGCCGAATTTAAAATAGAAAAAGGTGATAGCATCATTTTTAGCCCTTATATGATTCACCGACATTTAGACTACTGGGATCATCCGGAGCGATACATGCCCGAAAGGTTTTTGACTGAAACAGCCATGCCAAAAAATACGTATTTCCCATTCGGAAGTGGCCCTCGGCTGTGCATAGGAAACAACTTTGCTATTCTTGAACTGAAAGTGATTTTGATTGGTGTATTAAAAGGATTGAGTCACCAGTTTATCGATATGGATTTTCCGGGTTTTGATTGTTCTTTAACGCTTCGTCCGGCAAAGGATAAAGCCATGAAGCCTGCGACAGCTACTTTGTAAACCGCAAACCTACAGATAAACTAATTCTCGAAATATCATTGGGTTCTGTGATAGTGTCTGTGCCATTGTCGTCCTCTATGGTATAGCTTTGCAGACTCGCCAGATTTGCTGATAGCTCAAATCCAAGTAAGAAATTATTGGTGAGTGTGAAATCCGCGCTGGCAGACAAATGAAAACCAAATGTGGACCCGGAGGCAAACAATTCGTCTACTCTTCTGAATTCATTTCTGTAAACAACCACACCTGCACCTGCACCCAGGAAAGCAGTGACATTGTCTTGTTTGGTATCTATGTGGTACATAAATAGCGGACCGAGGTAAGAGATCCGAACATCATCAGAAAGTTCACCTATTCTCGTTTCACCTGTTTCTGTGTTTGTGAATGTGACATTATTTATTTTTGCCTGGGTGACAAAATTTTCAAATGTTGCCCCTACGCCGATCCTTTTGTCCCTTAAGAAGTAACTCATGTCAAGTTTAAAAGACCAACCCGAATTGACCTTTCTTGTATAGTCTTTAAAGAACTGCGAAGCATCTTCCGGCGCGCCATCCAAACCCCAACTGGCACCCGCACTTAAGGCCAGCCTAAAGTCAATATTGTTAAGGTCAAAAGTATAATCGACTGTTCTTTTTTGAGAGTAGAAAATGTACCTAAAGGATTTTATGTCCGATTTAGGGCTTTTTACTCGTACCACCCGCTTTCCATCCATGTATACATATTGGATGAAATCCTCTGTCACTTTTACAATTTCTGCATTAATAGAATCGCCTTTCGCTGTTACGATCAGATCCTGCGCAAAGCTTTTCTGCGAATACAACAGGGCTACAAGGCTTATGATAAGAAAACTGGTAATTTGTTTCATCATGATCAGAAATGCTTTTCAACTGTAAAATACGAAATTTAAACCGGATTTATAAAAGAACAATGTTAAGAAACTTATGTCAGTATATACATTATTGGGACCCAATGATCAATAATGCACTACTGTCATTGATAGTAAAACCATTATCAAGACCCCCGTTACAAAACTTTGGTTGCTAACGGATTTGTCAGTTGGATAACAAAACTTTAGAAATGATAATTCATAAAAGTATAAGACGAACTGCAATTTGGGATAAAGTCAGTTTTTGAATACGTAATCACCTGTTAGGTTGAACCCTATTTTGTCTCCGGTTTTTACTTCGTGCTGATAATCTAGTAACACCAGCTGATCGCCATCGGTTACTTCAACAGTTACCTGCTGATATTTTCCTAAGTAATCTGTTTCGACAACTGTTCCCCGGAAATCAGGATTTTGATCAGTAATTGCAAATGCTTCCTGACGATAGTAATAAGTGATCTCATTATTTCTAACTCGATTGAGCCTGCCGAACATCTCAGCTACTGTAAGGCTGACAGGTTTTTGATAAATCTGGGCAGGATCGTCATGTTGCAAGGCCTTCCCGTTATCCAGAATGATAATTTCGTCGGAGATCGCCAGTACCTCTTCGGGATCGTGACTTACAAAAACAATAGAACTGCTGGATTCTGAAATGATATTTTTAATCGCTTTTCGCAATTTTGATTTGGCAACAAGATCCAGGTTGCTAAAAGGCTCATCCATCAGTAACAGCTGAGGTTCATTGGACAATGCCCTTGCAATAGCTACTCTTTGTTTCTGACCACCGGAAAGTTCTTCGATAAATTGATTTTCAATATCACTTAACAAACACATAGAGATCACTTTTTCCAGTCTGTCATTCCGATAATCCTTTTCATAGGCCAATAGTGTGTAATCAATATTTTCTCTGACAGTCATTTTATGCTTCAGCTGAAAATCCTGAAAGACCACTTTAATCTCTTCGTGTCCCGGAACAAGTTTTTCTTCCGGTCCTTTTATGATTTCCCCTGACAGCTCGATAGTACCGTTATCTGGCTGTAACAGGCCAGCTATCAGCTTCAATAAAGTTGTTTTTCCTGAACCACTTTTGCCAAAGATGCTGAGGATTTTGTTTTGCTGTAAATCAAAAGAAACACCTTCAACTGCAGGTGTTTCTTTATTGGTGAATTTCTTGGAAATATTTTTGACTGTTAGTATATCAGCCTTCATAGGAGACTCTGTAGATTTGATTCGCATAATCGTCTGAAATCAGCATGGACCCATCTTCTAAGACCAGTACATCGACAGGTCTTCCCCATGCATCATTCTGGCTTTTGTTTAACCAGCCATCAATGAATGGTACGTAACTAACGCCTTTTCCTTTCTCTTCAGTCACCATCATAATTCTGTAACCGATTTTTTTAGTTCTGTTCCATGAACCATGTTCAGCAATGAAAATCTTGCCTTTATAATCAGCTGGGAACATATTACCATTGTAGAACTTCAAACCAAGTGGTGCAACATGAGGGCCTAGTTTTCTGGCTGGCTTGATAAATTTTTCACATCCGAATTTTCCACCGAATTCAGGGTCTCCAATATCTCCGGCGTGGCAGTAGGGGTAGCCAAAATGTTGTCCTTTTTCTGTTGCCCTGTTTAATTCACATTGCGGAGCATTATCTCCAAGGTGATCTCTGCCATTGTCAGTAAACCACATTTCACCAGTTTCAGGATGCCAGGTAAAGCCAACGGTATTTCTGACACCTTTAGCGTAAATCTCACGTCCGCTTCCATCAGGATTCATTCTCGTGATGGATGCATAGATTTCATCTTCACTTTCACAAATATTACAAGGTGCACCGACCGGGATATACAATTTACCATCTGGTCCGAAAGCGATATACTTCCAACCATGGCTTCTGTCTGTAGGATAGTCGTCAAAGATTAACCTGGGTTTGGGAGGATTATCCAGATTAGCTTCTATGTTATCGAAACGCCATAATTTGCTTACTTCGGCAACAAATAAACTACCGTTTCTAAACGCTACACCATTTGGCATTCTCAGGCCAGTTGCCAGCACATATTTTTTATCTGCTTTATTGTCTCCATCAGTGTCTTTGAGAGCGTAAACGTCTCCTTTGTCTCTGCTGCCAACAAATAAGGTTCCCGATGGTGACATCACCATCGACCGGGCATTCTCAACATCCTCAGCCCAGATTTCTATCTTGAAGCCATCAGGGAGATTCAGCCTGTCGAGATTGTCTTCTGATACCGGAGTTTCTACTACAGGGTCCGGATTATTTTCTTCGTTTGTATTTTCAGCCCTGACAGTGGGGTCACAGGCATTATTAATCACCATTAAAAACGGTAAAAGCAGGAGTAGCAACTTTTTCATTGTAAGGTCTTTAGTTATCAATTGAACTATTATAGAACCAATATAGTTCTAAACAATCTGATTTATCAATCAAAGGTAAAAATTGCCTGATCAAACCTATGATCTGTCACCTAAAATTACATGTGTGGTTTCTCGTTTTAAAATGATCAAAAGTATGCGCTAATAGGCCTGTGAAGGGATGATTTGACTTATATTTGTGCTTATGCTATCTATTAATAATTTATCCTATTTTCTTGGCGACAGGGCATTGTATAATAAAGCCTCACTGCATATTAAACCAAAGGACAAAATTGGGCTGATTGGTTTGAATGGAACTGGTAAATCAACTTTACTGCGACTGATCAATAATGAATATCAGCCGGATGAAGGTGAAATCCAAAAAAGTAATGAATGCACACTGGGCTTTCTGAATCAGGATTTATTATCCTACCAGACTGATGATAGCATACTTTCTGTGGCGATGGAGGCATTTGCAGAAACTCTCAAAATTCAGAAGCAGATAGATGGTGTGATTAAAGAAATGGAGACCAATTACGAAGATAAACTGGTCAATAAGCTTACCAAGCTACAGGAAAGGTTCGAGGCGTTGGAAGGATATACGCTCCAGTCTAAGGCTGAAGAAATCCTGGAAGGAATTGGGTTCTCCACTGAGGATTTGAAACGTCCACTCAGAGAGTTTTCCGGAGGATGGCGCATGCGGGTAATGCTTGCCAAGCTATTGCTGGAACGTCCGTCACTCCTGATGCTGGATGAGCCTACCAACCACCTCGATTTGCCTTCAATTCAGTGGATTGAAAACTATCTAAAAACATATGAAGGAGCTGTGATTGTCGTTTCTCACGATCGGGAATTCCTCAATAATACAGTTACATCAATCGTGGAGGTGACAGGAGCACAACTAAATCAGTATTCCGGAAACTACGATTTTTACCTGGAAGAAAAGGAGCTGCGGAATGAACTGCAGAAAAATGCATTTGAAAATCAGCAACAGAAGATTAAGCAAACTGAGCGATTTATAGAGCGATTCAAAGCGAAGGCAACAAAGGCCCGACAGGTTCAGTCCAGGGTAAAGTCCCTAGAAAGGATGGATGTAGTAGAAGATGTTATTGAAGAAAATGCTGCTGTTAATTTTAAGTTTAATTTTCAACAGAAGTCGGGCCGACATGTCGTTACCTTACTCGATATTTCTAAATCCTACGGTGACCTGGAAATCCTGAAGGACAGCACTGGAATGATAGAGAGAGGGGATAAAATCGCGATGATTGGTGCCAACGGAAAGGGTAAGTCCACTATGTTGAGAATCATCGCCGGAACAGAGGACATTGGCGGAGAGCGACAGATTGGCCATAATGTCAATTTTGGTTTTTATGCACAGCATCAGCTGGAAGCTCTCAATGTCAACAATGAATTACTTGATGAACTTAAGCAGGCAGGCACAGGTAAAACTGAACAGGAACTCCGATCTGTGCTTGGATGCTTCCTGTTTAGAGAAGATGAGGTATTTAAAAAGATCAAGGTCTTATCCGGAGGAGAGAAATCACGGGTTGCACTGGCCAAAACACTCATATCTGAATCGAATTTTCTGTTGCTTGACGAACCCACCAACCACCTCGATATGCAATCGGTTAATATTTTGATACAGGCTTTGCAACAGTATGAGGGAACTTTTATTGTGGTTTCTCACGATCGACATTTCGTTTCTAAAGTTGCGAATAAAATTTGGTGGATTGAAGATAGAGAACTGAAAGAATACCCAGGTACTTACGAAGAATTTACTTGGTGGAAAAGCAAACAAGACGCTAAAAAAGTAATAGCAGAGCCCGTCATCAAAGAAAAGAATAAAACCAAAAGTTCCAAACCGAAGACGAAGCAAGACCCGGAAGAGAAACGTCTCAGGAAAGAAATTGAAAAAGTAGAATTAGAAATTACTGCTAATGAAGAGCTGATAACTGAGCTGGAAAGTTTCCTGACACAGCCTGATGCCTTCAGCGATGAGAAACTATTCTATGAAAAATCAGAGTCTTTGGCCAAAGCGAAGAGTACGCTGGAAGCGTTAACTGAAAAGTGGGAGGCCCTGATCGAAGAGATCGGGGATTAAGCTATTATTGTTTTACATCACTGATAGGTTACTGATATGGTCAATACAATTGTCTGTTCGAAAAATGATAAATTTGAGTTCAACACATTTAAAATTTATGAAATACTTACTTACAATATTGGCAATTTTGGGATTGTCCTATCATATGCACGGGCAAAAAATTGTGAAAACAATCAAGTCACAGGTTACAAAAGCAGGTCTGGAGTCCAAGTTAAGGTTTTTGGCATCAGATGAATTAAGAGGAAGAGATACCGGCTCACCTGAACTGGATATTGCAGCGGTGTATATTGCGGAAAATTTCAGGTCTTACGGCTTAAAGGTTCCGGACGGAATGAATGATTATTTTCAGCCTGTTAAGCTAATTGAGCGATCTCCGGTAAAGAAAGCTATTGTAGAACTAGGCGGAAAATCAGCAAAAAAGAATGATGATATCTTATTTCTGAATGGATCAGACGGTGATTTTGAGGGTGATCTAATTTTTCTGAATTATGGGTCGGAAGCAGATTATGAAGGAAAAGACGCAAATGGAAAAATCGTCGTTGTGCTGCCCGGTGATAAGGATACGTCCAATCCCAGAGAGTATCTGCCATTGTCAACTCAAAAGCAGAAACTAGCCCAAAAAAATGGTGCGTTGGGTGTTATCGAACTTTACAAGAATGCCCAAACTCCCTGGAAACTAGTTGTTAATGCTTTATCAAGGTCAGGAATGGAACTGAACATGAATGATGAGGTCGAAGAAGAGAGCCCTGTTTTTCTGGCCTGGTTAAATGATTTGGAAGGCAAATGGGAAAACATGGTGAGGCCGAGTCCTTCAACTGGAATCGTTTCGCTGAGAGGTGCAGGGAACAATAACATCAACTCCAAAAATGTGATTGGTTGGATTGAGGGCAAACATCCGGAGAAAAAGAAGGAGTTTCTCGTCATGACTGCTCACTATGATCATGTGGGAGTAAGAATGATTGCACCGGGACAGGATTCTATCTTCAATGGCGCCAGAGACAATGCAATCGGTGTAGCTACTTTACTGGAAACAGCTAAACTGCTTTCTAAGGTGCAACCGGATTATTCAGTTGTTTTTATCGCCTTCACCGCTGAGGAAAAAGGATTGCTTGGAAGCAGATGGTATGCTGAATATCCAGTCTTCCCTTTGAATAAAACTTTTTTTAATTTTAATACTGACGGAGGAGGATATAACAGTACTGAAATAGCCACAGTTATCGGACTCAACAGAACTGGGGTAACTTCTAACCTGGAAAAATCTGTCGTTCCATTCGGTCTCAAAGTGACTGATGACCCTGCGCCGGAACAAAATTTATTCGACAGGTCTGATAATGTGAGTTTCGCTAGAAAAGGTATTCCAGCATTGACTTTTTCATGTGGGCTAACTGCTTTTGATGCAGAAATAATGAAGTATTATCATCAGACAGCAGATGAAGTTGAAAGTATGGATATGGACTATTTGGTGAAGTATGCAAGATCCTTTGTTTATGCAGCCTATCTGATCGCCAATAGTAAAGAAAAGCCGTTCTGGAATAGTGGAGATAAATATGAAGCTGCTGGGAAAGAACTTTATGGGATAAATTAATTTAATTTTTGTAACTCGATAAATATTTAGGTAATGAGAATTCTGTTCGTGTGCATTTTAACAGGGCTTTTGGCCTCTTGTGGGCAAAATACAAACAATGGTCTGACAGCTGACCCCAGTGGGTCGGAATATCCTATGGGAGCCAGGAGGGAAGCTTATGAAGGGATTCCAGGGCTGGAAAAGGTTTATGTAAGAGGTAACGATGGCATCAGGGAAGAGGGCGATTACTACAAGGGTAAAAAGCATGGTAGCTGGACTGAGTATTACAAAACGGGACCGGTTGGCAAAGTAACTACTTACTTCCAGGGTATCAAACAAGGGATTTATCTCGAATTTGATGACAGAGGAGCGGTTACAACAAAAGCCTACTATCATAATGGTGTGTATGAAGGAGAATTTATATCCTATAAAAGAGGAAGAGTCATAGAAAAGAGAACTTACTCCGGGGGACAGCTAAACGGAACTAAACAGACTTTTTACGACAATGGCAAGCCTCAGGAAGAGAGCAATTATGTGAATGGAAAAATCGATGGCATTGCCAAATATTATAATCAGCAAGGAGAGTTACTCTTTGAATATGAATATAAAGACGGGCAACTGGTTCAGTAATTGTCGGAAATGAAAAGTAATTTGGGAGAGGCTGTCTTCAAAGGCAGCTTCTTTTTTGTTTTTATATGCCATAGCCTGATATTGACAATGTGCTGTAAAATGCCCTGCGATAAAAACCGATCATCAGATCGTTTTAGAATCTTTTAGTGACGCGGATTCTGCCGTATCTGTGATTTT
The DNA here is from genome assembly GCA_038525605.1 of Bacteroidota bacterium. Lineage (GTDB taxonomy): Bacteria > Bacteroidota > Bacteroidia > Cytophagales > Cyclobacteriaceae > JANSWY01. The sequence goes on along the minus strand of JBCBHL010000100.1, from coordinate 7,158 downwards.
GAGCTCTGGAATTTTCCCGGGTATGGAAAAAAAAGTGCCACCCCAAATCCCATTTATCCCAGTGAATATTAAATCCGCTTTTAGTAAGGAATATCCAATTTTCTATCCTGTTTACCGGAGCAAACTCTTTCTCTGGAAATTCCCCTTCGATGGTGTAGTTACTGAAAACATATTCTGTACCCAAACCAAAAAACAGGTAAAACTCTCTGATTTTTCCTGGTCGAAGATCACCAGTAACCGTACCAACCATACCGTTCCTGTACCCGGATTTCGATAGCGACTCCAACAGACCTATTCTCATAGTTCCTTCCTGTCGGATATTGTTAAAAATCGTTCCAAACTCATAATGACTTTCATACATCAGTTCCATTCTGTTTCTTACAAGAGGAAACGATTTGATTAATTCCAGTCTGCTGTTGAACAAGAATCTGTTTTCAATTTGAAACTCCCAGCTGGTAGGATCGTCTAGGTTTAGCTGTTTGTGCCACCAGGTGTGAATAGTACTTGTTCCGGATCCGGGACCTAACAAGCCGATATCCTGGTTGAAATTGAAAATGAGATCGTTTTTTCTGAATAAGGAAATTTGATAACCCAGGGATAAAATTCCTGCAAAGGGTCTGTCCTGTACTCTGATATCGACGAAATCCAATTCATCTGCGGTGTAAACAAGCTGTTTGATTCTGAAACCATGTATCAGATTCAGGGTATTTTCATTGAAATTCAAAGCCTTGAAAAAACCGGATTCCTGGTCAACTGGCTTTCTGAAACTTGCAAAAATCCCACTGCTGTAATATCGGTCTTCATCTTCTGTGAATGTAAATAGATCATTATCGACCAATAACTCTATTTCAAATTCATTCTGGGCAAACAGATTTAATGATGCTGTTGTAAGCACAATGAAGAACAGGATCCTGCAATATCTGTTAAGCAATGTTGAGAGGCGCTCAGAAATCATAAACTGATAAATCTTGTTGTGTTTGTCGCTTGATTTTTGAATAAGCATCGAAATTAAAGAAAAGCAATCGATACACAAATCAAATTATTACTAAAACCTCTGGGTGAGTCGGATTCTAATAAATCGATGTTCATCTGCTTCAGTGGTTTCCGCCGAATTATAGTAAAAGTGAATGCCAAAATCGAACTGCTGCCAGTGTATATTCAGACCGCTTTTCCTAAGTAGTAGTCTATCTTCGGCTACCTCAGTGTGTACAGATTCCTGACCTATGAGGTTGCCCTCAATCGTCGCATTATAAAAGACGAATTCAGTTCCTATTCCCCAAAAAATGTACCACTCAATCGTTTGATTTACTCTGCTTTTTAAAAATGGAGTGCCTATCAGACCATTTCTGTAACCAGATTGACCGATTCCGGATAAGTTGCCAAGTCGGATCGTTCCGCCCTGCCTGATATTGTTGAAAATACTGCCAAACTCATATTCGCTTTCATACACAAAATCCAGGATTTTATTGATTTTGAATGATTTTAAGATTTCTAATTTACTATTGATAAGGGGTGTATTGTTGATCTCATATTTCCACCCTCTTGGTTTGTTCATTCCCAGAGCCTTATGCCACCAATATTGCAACCTACCTGTACCGGCTGCCGGTCCGATGATACCCAAATCCTGCTGAAAATTGATGATCCAGTTGTTTTTTAAGAATAGGTTTAGAGAATAGCCAAGGCTGAAGCCACCTGCATAGGGTCTGTCAAATCTTTTAACATCTGTAATTTCGATATCATTTGGAGTATACATGAGGTGAGAAAAGTGAAACCCCTGCAACAAGTTCGATACCTTTCCGGATTTGTTGAAAAAATGATAAAAACTAGATTTGGGATCGATAGATTTTCGAAAAGTAGCGAAGATTCCGCTGCTGTAATATTCGTCTTCCGCAGCAATCAGGTAAAATGCGTCATTGTCGACACTCAGGTCTATTTCGAATTTTAAAGTATCCTGTGCACAGAGCCTATGTGTGCCTAAAACAATTAAAAAAAAGATCAACCAACGCATGCATTTCAAAGATACATTGATCAGATAAAAAATTGATCATTAACTTGCGTCACCTTAAGTATTTAATAGAAAAAGATATATATCTGTATGGCTGAAGACAGGTGGGAACAGAAATTAGGTGACAGAGTGATGCTGGGTAACTTCCGTAAACTGAAAGTGACGACTGGTATGATCGATTTTGTCTCGAATGATTACCTGGGACTGGCAAGGAACAATACCTTGTACGAACTCGTCAAAATGCGGATGGATGAAATAGGCATTCCAAATAAAAATGGTTCAGGTGGTTCACGCTTGTTGTCTGGAAACAGCACTTTGTATGAAAATCTCGAATTGTATCTAGCCGAAATTTTTAAATCCGAATCGACACTTGTTTTCAATTCAGGCTATCAGGCCAACCTGGCACTAGTTTCCGCAGTTCCCCAAAAAGGAGATACGATCATCTACGATCAGTTATCCCATGTATGCTTAAAAGAAGGCGCCTGGTTGAGCAAAGCAGAAAGTGTCATGTTTGCTCACAATGATCTGGAAGACCTGGAAAGAAAGTTGAATCATGCAAAAGGTGACAAATATGTAGTGCTCGAAACTGTATATTCTATGGATGGTGATAAAGCTCCTCTGTACGAAATGATTGATTTATGTAAATCCTATCAGGCTAAAATCATCATCGATGAGGCACATTCTACAGGAGTGGTTGGAGAAGGTGGTAATGGTTTGTGTTGTGATTTAGGAAGAGAAGACGATTTCTTTGCCAGGGTTTACACATTTGGTAAAGCGATGGGCGTTCACGGTGCATGCGTCGCCTGTTCAAATCAATTGAGAGAATACCTCATCAATTTTGCCAGACCTTTTATTTATACAACCGCTCTGCCACTTCACAGCGTGATTTCGATAGAACAATCATTTCAGTATCTGCAAAGAAATATGCATTTACAGAGTAATCTGAATGAATTGATTAGCTTTTATCAATCTGGTATTCGGCAAATTGCAGATTCGAAAGAAGAGGTTTATTACCCGGGAAGCGATACCGCTATTCAGCCATTGATCATCCCTGGCAATGAGCGTATTAGAGCAATTAGCGACAAATTAGGAGAAAGAAACCTTGATGTTCGTCCTATCTTGTCACCTACTGTCAAAAAAGGTAGTGAAAGACTGCGAATCAGTCTGCATATTTACAACACCAAAGAAGAAATTGAATTGCTTTTAGAAGCATTAAATGAGTTTTTATGAATAAGTACTTTGTGACCGCTATAGGGACTGATTCCGGGAAGACGCTTTTCAGCGCCATCCTTACCGAAGCATTACAGGCCGATTATTGGAAACCTGTACAGTCCGGTGAGCCTGCCGATAGCAATACCATCAGACAATTGCTGGTGAATGATAAAAGTAAAGTCTTAAAAGAGAGACACTATTTGAAGACACCAGCTTCGCCACATGCAGCAGCAGCGATTGACGGTGTAGAAATTCAACTAAGTGATTTTGAATTGCCGCAAGGGAATGGGCCTTTGGTGGTGGAAGGAGCAGGTGGACTGCTGGTACCGTTAAATGATCAGGATACAATCGCAGATTTGATTAAGAGGCTGGGTTTGCCTGTGATTTTGGTATCAAATCTGTATTTGGGAAATATCAATCACACCTTACTGAGCTGCGAATATCTGAAAAAAGAGAAGATAGAGGTTGCCGGAATTGTTTTCAATGGCCCTTCAAATCCAGCCAGTGAAGAAGTGATATTGAAGATGACGGGATTGCAATTAATTCTTAAAATAGAGCAGGAAAGAGAAATTACTCATGAGGTTATTAGTAAATACGCTAAAATATTAAGGGAGAACTTGTCAAATCTTAATTTGTAGATGGAGAATTTATTAACAAAAGACCAGGAGAATATCTGGCATCCTTTTACACCGCTAAGGGGTCAGGCAGAGCCGGTATTGATAGAGAAAGCCAAAGGAGTTTATTTGCATAAATCTGACGGTGAGAAAATCATAGATGCTGTTTCATCATGGTGGGTTAGTATTCACGGTCATGGAAACGACCACATTGCGGATGCTGTGGGACATCAGGTGCGGGAAATGGAACATGTGATATTCGCAGGCTTCACCCATAAACCAGCCATACAGTTGTCTGAAAATCTCTTGTCTGTTTTGCCCGCCAATCAAAAGAAAATATTTTTCTCCGATAATGGCAGTACTTCGGTGGAAGTGGGCATTAAGATGGCTTTTCAGTATTGGTACAATAAGGAAGTAAAGAAAAACCGGGTAATGGCGATCGAAGGTGCCTATCATGGCGATACTTTTGGTAGCATGTCCGTGGGAGAAAGGGGAGGATTTAATATTCCGTTTGAACCTTATCTTTTTCCCGTTGATTTTATTCCGCTTCCTTCAGAAGACAACAAAGAAGAGGTCATTGCTCAGTTCAAATCATATCTTGAGAAGGGGGATGTTGCGTCCTTTATTTTTGAGCCATTGGTACAAGGCAGTGCCGGAATGAGAATGTACCCAGCTCATATTTTGGAAGAGTTGGTGAAGCTGGCAAAAGAGTCAGACGTCATTTGTATTGCTGATGAAGTGATGACAGGATTTGGCAGAACGGGAAAGATGTTTGCAACTGATTATCTGTCGACACCACCGGATATTTTATGCCTTTCCAAAGGATTGACGGGTGGTACAATGCCAATGGGCATTACGACAGCATCGGAAATGATCGTGGAGGCTTTTGAGACTGACGATCTGTATAAGACGTTTTTTCATGGGCATTCCTATACTGGAAATCCGATCGCATGCGCAGCAGCAAATGCCAGTTTTGAGTTGACAAGAAGGCCGGAGTTTTTCGCCAATATTGAAAGAATTGCTAAAAACCATCTGAAGTACATGGCTAAAATTACTGATCACCAGATGGTGAAAAATATCAGGTCTCTGGGGACGATATTGGCAATAGAATTGAATCTTGGAAATACCTCTTACATGAATAAGTCCAGAAATGCACTTTACAAATTTTTTCAGGATAGAGGAATCCTGATGAGACCTCTCGGAAATGTGATTTATATTTTACCTCCGTTTATCATGACTGATGAGCAGCTGGGGCAAGTATATAATGCCATTGATGAATTGCTGGAAAAAGGAATTTAATTGGCTAAATGATAATGAAAGAAGAAATATCAGTGAATTTTCCATACCGATATTTCTTCTTTTAAATTTCTTACTCTGATTCCTCAACCACCTGCTCATCTACGCTTAGCAGAAAACCAATGCTAAAATTAGCTTCAGTATCAAAGGCGATTACTTCCGTATCGATATCGTTGTAGATCGTTCTATAGATATTCAATCCACCATTGAACTTCTGATCCTCTCCAATCTGATAAGTGTCAGGAGCTTTTAAAACGGCATACCTTGATCCATCTTTAATATAAGGTTTTGCCAGTTGGTAGGGAACACCACCAATGATGAAGCAATGCTTTTTCTTATTTTTAGGAATCATTTTAAGTTTGCTGAATACATCTTCGGCAACATTCTTATCGCTGAGACCTTCTTTATAATACTTCGCACCATAAGTAGAAGTAGTACGAATTTCTCCATTTTCCGTCCAGGCAAGTTTCGTGTTACCAGAACCTATGTCAACTACAAAGCCATTGTCATAAAACTTTTCAGGCAAAGCGGCAATCAGCGCATACTTACCTTCTTCATCAGCATCAACAGAATTTACAACATATCCGATTGAATCGAGTAATGCACTAATTAACATGACCCGCTCATTTTTTCTTGCCGTAGAGCTCATGACAAAGTGAATATCCTTTCCACCAACATTGTACGCTAGCATTTTTTCTATGTAAGATTCTAAGCCTGTTTTAATTTCATCGGAAGAAGCATTGTTATCATACGCATTGCTAACTCCGTATTCAGCCTTTTCCAAAAACCAAAGGTTAGTTGAATCAGCATTGATGATGAAAGAATTAAAACCATCACCACCGAGCTCTACAATTCCTAAATACTTACCATCAACGGGCTTTTTCGGAGCATACTGGAAGGTAACTTCTTTTTTCTCAACTTTTTTCTCCGGAGCAGAGCAGCTAAACATACAGGCTGCAATGGCCATTAAAATAAAACTTGATTTGATTACTTTCATTATTAATAAAAATTAGGAAGGTTTAAAAAACTGATTTGAAATTTCACACCGTTTACTGATGCGATCATTTATTTAGGTAAGTAGTTTACGGGTATTGGGTTTTCTTTCGTTTCCTGAGTCCAGTAAATGTTGATAATCCACCATCTGGTGCCATCGTATAACAGCTGGATGCTATTGATGCCTCTCATAAACGGCTGTTTTTCGTCCATACTGTGATATGACTCGTAAGTGCTGAATACCTGGCAAACTGGTCCGAAGGTGTTACTGGTTCTATAGATTTCTTTTTCAAAAAAACCATTCTCTATCAGCCATTTCCCGGAAGTTTCGATATAATCTTTGGGAGATAAATATTTAGCCCCGACTTTTCCATTGGGAGTGTTCCATGAAGGTATTAATTTGGCTTCCGGGTGAAAAAGATATTGAAAAAGCTCCCAGTTTCTCTCTTGTCCCTTTTCACCTGAAATGACGGAATACAAGTTTTTAAGAGTTTGATCAAGCGAACTGACTTTATCCAGATAGATACTGTCAAGATTCTGTGCCTGAATATTGATGAAAACAATGACCAATAGAAAAAATGTCAGTGCAAAACGTTTCATATTGGCAATTTAGCCAAAATCCGCCAGACATACCCAAAACATATGGGCATTGTGGAATTACCTGATAATTACATTACTGCTGTAAGTCCGCACCCATAGCATCGTAAATTTTAAGGCTATCTAAATCCTGAAGGTAGATGACCAGTGAAGCATTCGCAACGTTGATTTTGCTGTCAATTGGCAATTGTATCGAATAAGAGGATTTATCAGAAAGGTTGATAGACTTTAATTTCCTGACCACATTGTCATGATGCAACGACCTGCCTCTGTTTTCACCTCTGTTTACAGAGACCGTGAGATCTTTTTCAACGATTGCCAGATGAGCAGTTTTATTTTTAGTGTCCCCATTAATTTCAAAGGCAACTGAAGCCACTGCTTTATTTTTTTGAACAACTACTTTGTCGAACTTTACTTCACTGAAGTTATTTGAAAGTTCCT
>JBCBHL010000099.1:0-20675 GCA_038525605.1 Bacteroidota bacterium | reverse complement strand
AGACGCTTCTGTTTATTTCGAGTTCCTGGTATCCATAGTAGTCCTTCAGTGAAAAATCAAATTGCTCACTATCGTTGATTTCAACCGTAACATTTCCAATCCGATTGTTCAGCTTATAAAGTTTTTTGGATTTACCTACCCCCGGAAGGATTTTAATCACCCTGATATCCTGTGGGTTTTGGAATTTTACCTCAAAATACTCACCGACTCCTTTTTTCTTTTTAGGATTCCAGAAAGTGCCAATGTTTCCATCAAACATATTTTCAGGAAGCCCATATTTTTTGTAAGAACTGCTGGCATCAACTGAGCTGGGATTTACCAGTTTGAGGCCTTGTCCGTAGCTGGATGTAAACCATAGGAAACAAAGGGCAATTAAAATTACTGATTTATGCATAAGATAGGATTATCGGGTGTATTTGCTTTATATTTTTACTACCTGCTTGCAAACAGGCTGCATCACTGTCTGTAAGCTATGACAGTTTTTAGTGCTTTTCAATACTCATTTCTGAGTATTCTTACTCAAAGTAGGTTTATTTAGAAAGACTTAACTCCCTTTTCAATGTCTCTCGAAGAAGACGTTGAAAGATGATTAGTTTGCAATGCCATCCGAAACCAATAGCTTTGAAGGCGATTGATCGACGCTGAACATTGTAACTGACCCTAAAAAACAACTCATGAAGTGTTTGAATTGTGGTACTGAGGTAACCGGAAACTTTTGCCCCAACTGCGGACAGAAAGCCAGTACCAAAAGGTTTTCCCTAAAACGACTATTGGACAGGGAATTTTTAAATGGTGCTTTCATGCTCAACAAAGGGCTGCTATTCACCTTGAAAACACTTTTTACCAGACCGGGACATGGTGTCAGAGAGTTTGTGGAAGGAAAAAGAGTTCGCTATTTCAATGCCTTCAGTTTGCTGCTGTTAATCCTGGCTTTGATGTTTTTCCTCGACGGGTTTTCAGATTTGTCACTGTCCGATGTTTTAGGTGATGGCGATCAAAAAGAGATCTATACTTCTTTTGAGAAATTCATGGAGGAATATCCTCGCTTGATTTTCATCATCAATATTCCAATAATGGCATTCAGCACTTTTATTTTTTTCAAAAAAAGCAAGGTGAATTTTGCCGAACATATCATTTTAAATACTTATAACTCATCAGCTTCATTGGTACTGTCACTGCCTTTCTCGATCGTTTTTATCTTTTACGATAACCTGGAAAAAATTCGTGTTTACTATCAGGCTTCCCCGATACTTTCGGTAGCTTATTCCATCTGGTTGTACTATCAGTTTTTCTCTACCAGCACGTATAAAAAGAGCAGTTTGATCTGGCGTTCATTGTTTGCTATTCTTCTTTTCTTTTTGCTGCAGGGAATTTCGAGTGCAATTTTGATCGGCGTTACGAGAGGGTTTCCTCAGCCTTCTTAAATGTTTTATGATAAACATACTATTTGTCAAAATACTTAGCGGCCTCTTGTTTAATCAGGTTTTACTTTCACAATTTTACCATCACGCATGATCACCAATTCACTATTCTTCTCTTTTTTGAATGCAATCAGTCTCTCATAGACCTTATCTAAGCCTTTTACAATTTTGTCTTTAAGTTCAATTTGTTTATCTCTCTCCGTCATAACTTTCTTTCAGTTGATTAAATTTTCACAAGAAGTATCTTCAACCTATTTAACAAACTTTTTTAGGCTTTCAATAAGCTTCAAAGCTGACTCACTATCAATCTGTTCATCTTTTGCCGGTACAATTTTCACATCTTTTTCGATAGTTCTTCTTACCAGGTCTCTCATTACTTCTTTCACATATTCCCTGGTATCTGCATCATTAGACACTTCCTGGTAAGCTTCCAAACCACTTTTAATAGAGTTGATGTATCTAGTGTGTTCATTCAATTCCAGTAGTTTATTAATTCTGTTATTTATCTGACTAACAAGAGAAAAGGTTGCAGTCACACCGAGTAAAAATGGCGATATGTAGAACAAGTACTTAACGACACCAGGATTTGAGGAGGTATCAAATGATTTAACCAGTGCATCGTGATAATACGAATAATAAAAGATCAGGTAAATAACCAATGCCAGAATAACGACCATAAAAGTTGCTATCAAGAACCATTGAGATATGATAAGATTATTCAGGTATTTATTAGGTTGATTGATTTTCTCAATCGCATTATTGATTTCTTCGTTTGTGATTTCTTTTGCAAGTCTCTCTTGTTCCAACTTTTTTTCAACTTGCTCTTTCTTTTCATTGATACGCTTATTTTCTTGTTCTAGTTCACCTTTTTCTAACTGGAGTTTTTCAATTAATTCTTCATTTCCCTCAGATTTAACTAATTTCTCAATTCTAGACTCTACCTTTTGTTTTTCTGAATCAAGTTTTTTGGACTTTTCTTCTAGTTGCTTATCTCGGACCTTTAAATCTAAATCAGAATCTGCACCCTCAACTTCTCCAGTTAATAACTCGTCATTCTTACCTATGTAATAATAACTGAATGAATTTATAGATTTAATATTTGTAAAGAGTGGTTCTGAGCTGAAAACAGAATTTATAAATAGGATTTCTTCTCCTGTAATATCTATATTTTGGAATGAGGATTTACCAAGAAGCTGAGAATCTTTAATGACAAAATAGTCTTCAAATTCCACTTGTTGGAACTTTATATTTCCAAACCTACAGGATACAAAACTTGCTCTATAAAATGACGAATTTTTGAGCCAAAATTCATTGAAAACGCAACTTCCAAAGAAAATTGATGAAAAGAAACGCACTCCATTAAAAGAAATGATCTTCTCAAATTTTGACCGTCTGAATTCTAATTTTGAGAATTCCATATCTGTAAACCATGTATTAGAATTAAATTTTGAAGAATTAAATGATAAAACTCTAGAATCAACATGATTGAATCGCACCTCTTTTTCAAAAACTGCAGCTTCGAAGCTCATATCACCTTTGCAAACTATATCTGTAAATACAGTTGGTCCAGAAAATTTTACTTCATCAAAAATCACCAGACCCTGAAAATGAATTTCACTAAACTTGATTTCATCCAAAAAGTAAGCTCTAGAACAATTAAACTTTCCGTTAATATCCAACCGATTTAGTTCAACGTCAAGAACTTTTCTTAACGAATTATTGAAATCAGTGGTATTTTTTATAAGTGCAGGAAAAACAAAGTCAGAAAAGTCATAATCTAACAACATCATTTTTTCTTCCGAAACATCTTTCCAAAACTTCTCCACCTGCTTTTCGCTCTTTGACCAATCTTTATTCCCAAACGCACCTACGACATACCAATCGGTCTTGTCACAGTAAAAAATATGACCATCGGGGTTCTCGTAATCAGCTTTGTTCATTCTCTTAATTTAGGATATGCTTAGGAAGAAAGATAATAGATATTAGTTGTAATTGCATAGTTTGCTTCTTGAAAATCGCGTTTTTCATGCGCATCATATAAGTGCCATTATCATCCCTTTCAGTATCTCTCGCAAAGGATGTTGGAAGATGATTGAGCAATCTCTCGCTAAGAAGGTTTTGGTGATACTTATCTTTCAGGGTAGGAGATTCCTTTCCTTGGTCGCCGAAGCATTTGCGGAGGTGAATTCAATGCCCTAAATTGTTTTCATTCTAATAGTCTTTGATCTTTTGTCTTTCATCTTTTATCTAATTCAAATATCTCTCGAAGAGGACGTTGAAAGGTAAAACGTAAGACTGCTTCTACCGACGAAAAAGTCGGGCTCGCAGTGACGAAGTGATGTCGTATTCTTACAAATTAGCATGATATAAATCCAATAATTCAGTAGCTATAATACAACAAAACCCAGCCTACAAATCGCAGGCAGGGTTCCGTCTGTTGGTTAGCTCGATCAATCTATCTTCATCAGATTGTCTGTTCTGTTTCTGTCGATCATGACGATATACGGATCGATTGCCACATATTCCGGCTTTTCGTTGACGGTGATTGTCAACTCGCTGTTATCACTGTCAAATCTGTGTTTTTCCAGATAAAGGGTGTTTTTCTCCGAAGCAACATCGTATCCGCTGAAGACTCCTACAGCGAAATCTTCATTCAACGCTATCTGTTTAGCCACTCCGTTACCATCTTCCTCATATCGCTTGGTTTCAAACTGAATAGTTACTTCATACTGACCATCAGATGTCTCGGTTACTGTGGCGTCAGTCGTCTTTAAATCATAGATCACAATGCGCTTCATCCAGTCGTCAATCAGGGAGTGTGTCTCAGGCGGACTGACAGCATAGATAGCGTCGAGTAAGTCCAGACTTGTGGGAGGCAACTTGGGCCAGGCGTAATTTTCCACCAGGCTGGCAAGGGCTTTATTGAGCTGTTTCTCACCAATTAAATCCTGAATGGCATACATAACCTTGATGCCTTTGCTATAAGGGATCGTCGGCTGCCCAGGCTTTGCTTTGTACAAAGGCCGCTCTTCTTCAAATCCTCTTCCTCTGAGGTAGAGCGACAATTCCACATTCAAAGCATCCATCACCCTTCTTTTGTTCATATGTTTTTCATAAAGCATGATTTCGGTGTATTGTGCCAGCGATTCGGTGAGGATGATTCCACCTTCCCGATATTCGGGGTCTACCTGTCCTGCCCACCACTGATGCCCAAATTCATGCGCTACCAGCTGTAAAATGATGTCGATTCCATTTTCATCGCGCTGATTAGAAAGAAAACCCTTGTCTTCGATGTTGTAAATCGTGTGTGGGTAGGCAGTAGCCGCAAAGCCTTCTGTAAACTGAGACACTTCAGCATATCTGAATGTATCATACTGATAAGGGCCATAGTTTTCCGTACAATAGTCCAGCGTTTGTTTGACGGAAGTCATCAGATGATCTACGTTGAAGGCATGATTCGAGTGATGATAGATTTCAATCGCCACACCTTTGTAATCAGCATTTTGCACTTCATATCTTGCTGAGGCAATGGCAAATCGGAAAGGCCCGGGACGATAAGATTTGAAATGAAAGTGATTTCTGCCGTTTTCCTGTTTCGTGCTGAGTAATTGTCCGGGAAAAATAACTGTTTGATCGCCTGCAGTGGAAATTTTCATCTCCAGGTTGGTGAAGTCATAGTCGTAATCAGCATAGTCGTCGGTTTCCAGCTTTTTGATTTCCTCTTCATGTTCAACCAGTCCGCGTTCGCTTCGGATATCCGGATTGCTGATTTCCCGTTCTGCATTGTAACCGAAATATGGGAAATAGTGACTGATCCGCATAAATGACCCATTTTCTACGATAGAATTGAATGGCACATGACCTGAAAATGGTGACCAGCCGGAATGAAAGCTGAAATTCATTTCCAAAGTATCACCCGGCATTAATGGTTTGTCAAAATCGACCTGATAGTGACCAAAACGACGATCTTCCGTAATTTTTGCTCTGTTAATTTCTAAGTTTCGGAATTCCGATACTTTGCTGAGACTTAAAAGCGCCTGATCCATCGGGTTTTTATGGTTATTGACGATCAGATATTTGCCACGGACTTCATATCGCTGCTCCGAGGGAAACAGGTCTATTTCCGAGTAGACATCCGCAATCGATGGCTGTGGCGCATCAATCATAGCGCGGTATTTTTCTTCATACTGCTGCATCCAGTCCAGTCGCTCATTTCTGGTGATGTAGTCATTGTTGATGTTCGTTTGATAGAAAATGTATACCCCCGAACCGATAAACAGCATGACAGCTGTTCCAAATAGTATTTTCCAGCTGTTACCTGCCTGACTTTTGATCAATTTCAGTCGGTGAAGAAGACTCACAGATGTCCCCCTGTTCCAGATGTGAATGTTGATCAACATTAAAATTGCTGCAAATGCGAGCCCGTAAATCATGCGCCAGTGAAAGGCTGTGGCATAGGCACCATAGCCCAGGAAGTCGGAATGGCCGATTTTAGAAATACCATAAAACGGCACTGCTATATTAAACAGCAGGTGCTCCAGCCCCATCAATCTGCCAAATTGCGATCCGAGAATGAATACGATGATTCCGGTAAGCACCATACCAACGTATTTGTTCGAGACCAATGATTGGGTGAATAAAGCAATTGCTACAACAATCAATATGGGTGCACCGGCATAGTAGACTAACTTTAGATAAACCAAAAGTTCAAAATGATAGTAGCCTACACTGATTTGAGCGGCAACCGCGATTGCGACAGCTAGCAATATCATCGTAGCAGGAATCAGTAACAGGGCGAGAAATTTTGAAGAATACAGGTGCAAGCTGGATACTGGCGATGAATCAATCAACTCATTGATTTGTACGGATTTATTTCGAAAGATCTGTTCGCTACTGTAGAAAATGATGACAATCATGGCCAAAGCGGAGAACACTTCCAGAATATTGGAAATCATAAAACCTGTCAATGGATAGTTGCCCTGCATTCTGGTGCCACCAGTTGCCATAGAGAAGGTTTCCATTCCGATGATGAAAAGCCAAAGTGACATGGTCACCAGGAATGGAATACTTTTCAGAATGGTTGTTACCTCTATTCGCAGCAAAGAAAGGAAGGATTTAACATCCGAAAGACGGTCTGATAGTTGTACCGCAACTGGTTGATAAGTTTTCACTGTTACTGCTTCATCTGCAGATACAGTTTCCTTTTTTCTGACTTTCTTCAAAGTTCTGAAATTGAAAATCTTATAAGATAACAGCAACAGAACGAATGAAATTGATACCCAGAATAACCTGTTGATCAGGAAATTCCCTTGCAGACTAATTAACTGTGTGTTTCGCTGGAGGTTAGACCATTGATCGGTCTGCTCGTAAAATGCTGAGATCCCCAGGGGATCGAAGATGGCGGCCAGTGACATAGCTTCTGCTGACGCAGGTGAGGCATTCGCAAGCCAGGGAGCTCCGGTAAATACACCTGCTGCCATGTAAAAAACATAGATCGCAAATCCACCGACATAGATAGAAATCCTGTGTCTGGAAATAGTGCCTATCAGGAATATCAGAGAGGCACAAACGAGGATGTTAGGTAATACAATCACCAGCATATTCCAGAGATAATGCCAAAGGTTGATGTCGCCCACTTGCGCCTGATCAACGAGCGGGGTGAATAGCACGGCAATCATTCCAAGCGCCACACCGCTAAAAGCCAAAACGGATGCCAGAATAGTTCCTGTGAATCTGGCCGTTAGAAATTGTAATTTTTTGACAGGTGTCGCATAGACCATTTCAGTCATTTTGTGCTCCCAGTCTCTGAGAATAGAGTTTGCACCAAATAATGCGGCAACAAATATGGCTCCCATCGAAGCAATACTGAGTGCGTAGGAAATCATATAGGGGGCATTGCTATTGACTTTTGGCAATTTCATTCCTCCGGCTGTGATCATAAAACCGAAGAAGGCGAAACAGATAACCGCTAACGGAAAGAGCAATTTCCTGCTGTGGAAAAACCACTCGAATTTGATGAGCTTGATTAGCATAATGCACCTTCCTTCCTTTTTGATAAGTGACCACCCAAAACTGAAAAGTAAACATCTTCCAGATCAGGGGTTTTCATTTCAAATCCCTGCTCCGGATCCTGTTCGTTGAAAACGTGAATATGCGTTTTGCCAGTGTAAAGTCGTGATGATATTACCGAATAGGCATTTCTATGTGCTTCCAGCGTGTCTTTTTCAATCTCTTTTTTCCAGATACAGCCTTTGAGTTCAGAAACAAGTTCCTGTGGTTTGCCTTTCAGCAATAGCCGCCCTTCCCCAATGACCGCCATATTACTGCATAAGTCACGCACGTCTTCTACAATGTGCGTCGATAAAATAACGATGACATTTTCACCAATTTCACTCAGTAAATTGTGAAACCTGTTTCGCTCCTCCGGATCGAGACCCGCAGTAGGTTCATCAACAATGATGATCTGCGGATTTCCAAGCAAGGCCTGCGCAATGCCAAACCGCTGACGCATACCACCGGAAAAAGTACTGACAGATTTTTTTCGGGCATGAAATAGATTGGTCTGATGCAGCAATGCTTCTACCTGGTGTTTTCGTTCTTTGTTGTCGAGGATGCCTTTTAAAATGGCAAAGTGATCGAGTAGTTTGCTGGCAGAAATCCTGGGGTACACGCCAAACTCCTGTGGAAGATAACCCAATTGCTTCCTGATAAATTGAGGGTTCGAGACAATATCAGTTCCATTAAATTCTACCGTGCCCTCATCTGGTTCCTGCAGAGCTGCTATTGTTCTCATCAGGCTGGACTTGCCTGCTCCATTAGGTCCTAGCAGGCCAAACATGCCATTTCCGATATTTAAACTGATACGATTGAGTGCCTTTACACCATTGCTGTATGTTTTGGTAAGGCCTGTTATTTTGAGTCTGTTCAAATTTCTATTATTTAAATAAAATGTTCTATTTCCGTTCTTTAAGGTCGATTTTGAAATTATCAACCGAATGATGAGACCAAATTAGGATTGTGTACCACGCCTTACAATTAAGATGGATAAGGGATAGCAATCCTGTGACAAACAGCCCTTGAATACCTGATTTTACTTTCATCATCGATTTAGGTGCTTTCATCAATAAAACTTGATTCATAAGCGTGTTGAAACTACTCTTGTATATGTTTATCAAAGAAATACGTCGGCGAACGGAGCACTTCCTTCTCCATCAATCAGTGTGGATGTTTGTGGCTATTCTGCTGACCATCAGTCTGCTACATACCATCGATCTGGACCGTGACTTTCGAAAAAATGTCATAGATGAATTACCCGGCTGGGGGGTGTACCTACGAGGAACTGCAGTTCTGCTGTTGGTTTATTTCCCCATTTTGATTTTTGAATGGTTTCTTCCCGGACTTAAAAAAAGATTCACTGAAAAGTGGCAGTTTTATGGGGTATGGGCTGGATTTTACCTGGTTTTCATCATCCTGATCAATGTGTTGATCACTAACTTTTTTGCAAATGCCATTGACAGTATCATTTATGAAGAGCTGATCCTGATTACGGGAATCTGGCTATTTATTTTGAGTGCGCTTCTTCAACTTCAGCACTTGTTGAAAAATCAGCATTCGATGATCGAATGGGCGCGTAAACTGACATTGGATCACGCCATTCTCATCGTTTTGCTGGTATTTGCATTGATCTTATCAACAGCAGTGGTTTCAGATTATGAAAACTTCAGAAACAACAAAGCGATCAACATGGATTTCGAACTCGGGGAGGTTATCAATCGCTTTCCTGTTTTCATTACGATATTCCTCCAGTTGATGATGGCTTACCTGGGAGGCTATTTTTTCTATTTCGTCAACAGCCGCCTCCTGATAAGCAAACTTTTGAAGAAAAAGGGAATCGTCCATTACATGGCTGGTGTGGCAGGAACGATTGCCATCTTCTTTCCGCTGATTAGTCAGTTGCTCAACTGGTTACCCGTTCAGCAACAGATGGGAATCCTTACACCTTCAGAAAATCAACATATTTTTGCGATCGAAAACGGAGGTTTTGCCATTGGAGTCATTGCACTTAGTATTCCGGTGATTTTAGTCATACAATGGTTTCAGCAGAACAGTGAGATCAATATGCTGGAAAAGGAAAAAGCGCAAACAGAACTTAACCTGCTCAAACAGCAGATTAACCCGCACTTTTTTTTCAATACACTCAACAATTTATATGCCCTCAGCCTGGCAAAATCTGATGCTACGCCAGAAGTGGTCTTGCAACTTTCGGAACTGATGCGCTACGTGATTTACAAAGGGAAAAACAGCAGAGTTGCCATTTCCGAAGAGGTCAAATACCTGGAAGATTATATCCAGCTGCAACAGATCAGGTTGAATAAGACATTGGATTTGTCCTTTGAAAAAGAGGTTGATGATCAGGATTTGATGATTCCGCCACTGCTATTGATTATCCTCATCGAAAATGCTTTCAAACATGGTATAGAGCCAGCGGAAAATGAATCTTTTTTGCATATTGATTTAACCACCGATCAGGATACGATTTATTTTGAATGCGTAAATTCCTACGAACCGCCATCAGAAACCTCGGAAGGGATAGGATTGTCAAATTTGAAAAGGCGCCTCGAGCTTACTTATCCGAACCGATATCAGTTGGATATTGATCAAACGAAAGATACTTTTAAAGCAAGCTTAAAAATTGAACTTTCATGAAGTTGAAAACCCTGATCATTGATGATGAGCCTCTTGCTCACGATGTGATTCTTACTTTTGCGGAGGACATTCCTTACCTTGAGATTACTGGTCAGTGCTACCTGGCAACAGAGGCTTTACAGCTTCTCAGAGAACAGGAAATAGATCTGATATTTCTGGATATCAACATGCCAAAGCTTAAAGGACTCGACTTTCTGCGAACATTGACGGTAAAACCGCTGGTGATTATTACTTCTGCTTATGAGGAATATGCGATTGAAAGTTTTGAACTGGATGTGTGTGATTACCTCGTAAAACCTTTCAGACTGGACCGCTTTCTGAAAGCATGTAACAAAGCATTTGACTTGTATCAGCTTCGAAACCCTGAAGCGAAAGTGATACCTGCAAGTCCTGAACAAAAGGAGGAGGAACAACTGTTTATCAAAAGCGATAAAAAACTGATTCAGGTGGATCCATCTGCAATTGACCTGCTGGAAAGTTTTGGCAATTATGTGAAAGTGTGGACAGGCCAGGAGTTTATCCTCACTCTCCGGACGCTCACCAGCTTTGAAGACCAGCTGGATGCCAATCAGTTCATCAGAATTCATAAATCCTTTATCATCAATAAGTCCGCAGTGGACTATATGGAAGGCAATAGCATTTTTCTGAAAAGTAAAAAGAGCCTTACGATTGGGAAGAATTACAGGCAAGCTGTCAAATCACAATTGGCTGGAGGTTAGCTATTTCCAAACGATATGGCTATATCTTGTGTCTTGTAATAAATAATTGCATTTATGAAGTCAATCTTGCTAACTGCCCTGATGATGTATGCTGTTTTCCTGTCGAGTTGTGGTAACGGTGATTGTGAAGCCGTTCCTTCCTGCCTGGAACCTGATCTCAATCTGCTAACGCAAATACGAATTGATTTAAATCGTTTTTCATCTGAAGAGATTGCAGAAACCAAACTGGTACGAATAGACAGATTCAGCCAGGAGGTGCTTGATACGATCCAAATGAGCAACGTCGCTCAGTTCAGTAATGAAATCATCATCGGAAGGAATAGTACGATCTCATTGACCAGATCCCTGGACGAGGATGATGAAATGCCGGATTTGAATTTCAAGGTATTGATTGGTGATCCTGTACAGGAATTTGATCTTACCGACATCAGAGTTGTCTACAGATCAGTAGAGTGTGGTTGCCCCGAAGTTTTATTAGAATCATTATTACTCGATGGCGGTTTGGTTGAAATCAATAACGTTACGCTCGAAATCCTGTTATAATCCAATTTTTTCATGGTACTGAAAATGGCATACTGGCAGATATCAGACTGATAGCTTATTTGCTAAAAACAGCATCATTTTAACAAAATTTTGATAAATCAAAGTAAATCAACTAAGTTTATAGTTGATGAGGATTACTATTTTCGGATATCTTCATTTTGATGGATCAATTATCAAATTAAAACTATAAAATGATGGTTATTAGAATTGGAGAAAGCATTTTGCTCATCCTGGCTGTGTTAGCTTTTTCATCCTGCGCAAAAAGACAGTTTCGCAGTATCAATTATTTAGCAGGCCTGGAATTATCAGAAAAAGAACAACTGCTGGTGGGCAAGAACTGGAATGAGATATCTGTGAAGGTAGTCCCTCACAATACTGATAGTGCGGATGGGAAAGAGATATCAGGGCAGTTTCTTTCGACAGACAGGGATGATGTGCTCCGGTTTTATGGAAATGGAACTTTTCATGCTGGCGAAGGTGAAACCAGGAGATTTGAAGATAGCATGCAGGTTTTTGAAAAAGGAAAGTGGCGCATCAGCAATGACGAGCTTCAATTACTTGTAGGGGAATCGAAAACCAGCTATTTTGTAGAACGACTTACGGCGGATATGATGAAGCTGAAACTGATTGTCGATAATGAAGATTATCATTACCTGTTGACTTACACATCAAAATGAGACATTGGCTCACGGTTATTTGTGTTTTGATGTTGGCGACCGTTCATGCACAGGAAAGATTTACTTTTACCAGAAATATCGATAGCCTGATACAGGGATTTCTCGTCAGGGAGAATTTTCCAAGTGCAGCAGTAGGAATTGTCTACGATGGTAAAACGCAGTTTGCCAAAAGAATTTTTAATCAATCGGTCGAGGGTTCGCTGCCTGCCAATAACCGGACAGTTTACAACATTGCTTCGGTAGCCAAGCCTTTTGTTGCTACCGCTATTATGATATTGGCCGAAGAAGGTAAACTGGATATTGATCAACCTGTAACAGAATACCTTCCTGATTTTAGAATCGACTCTCGTTATCTCGAAAATATTACTATCAGACATTTACTGACACATACTTCCGGTTTGCCGAATACAAGTACACCCACAGACTATGAATACAATCAGGTGGATACGACCGATGAGGCGTTGACAAAACACATCCGTTCCTTATCCACTTTGACTCTGGATTTTAAACCAGGAAAAAAGCACAGTTACAGCAATGTGGGGTTCGAAGTTTTGGGAGAAGTCATCGCAGAAGTGAGTGGCCATTCATTTGATGGTTTTATGAAAGAAAGACTTTTCCAGCCTCTGAAAATGAATAATACTTCTTATCTGTTGTCGGATTTTGAAAGAGCTGAGATTGCCATGCCTCATGAAGGCGATCCCTATCAGCGGACAGAAAAGTTTCCTTACAACAGAGCTTTTAGTCCTAGTGGTAATTTGTTTACGACTGTTGATGACCTTAATAACTGGATGATTTTCAATTTGAATGAGGGGGAACTTGAAGGTTTCAAACCTCTTGGTAAACAGCAT
Source organism: Bacteroidota bacterium (assembly GCA_038525605.1). GTDB lineage: Bacteria > Bacteroidota > Bacteroidia > Cytophagales > Cyclobacteriaceae > JANSWY01. The sequence continues at coordinate 7,761 of JBCBHL010000099.1, read as the reverse complement.
TTCGATGAGCTATGGAAACCACAATTTAAAACAGATGATGACGAGGCAGTGGGGTTAAGCTGGTTTTTGAAAGATGATCTTGTTTTCCATGATGGTAAAGATCTGGGTTATACAGCGTTGATGATGTTGTACACCAATCAAAAGGTCGGGATCACGGTGCTGATTAATCATGTAGATGCCAATTGCAATGAATTATTAAACCTGGTAGCCAGGTCGATCAGATTTTGAAGCAGAGCGTCAGACTATCAAACCGTTAAGAATAATAAACTTTTTGATACTTGGAATCAACCCGTCAAATCTTTAACTTATCTACAAGATATTATCACGTTAGGTTTTGTATTGATTGATTTTCGATAAGATTAAGGCTCAATTTTGCATTTTTCATTAATTATAAATTCATAATTATGAATTAATTTACAAAATTGAATAGTAATTAAAATCAGAACGCTTGTACTAAATCTGTCGTGATATCCTTTATAGTAAAAGAGAGTTTCTTCTCAATTTTTAACGCAAACTATATTTCTATGAAATCAAGAAAGATTAAACTAAGCGATCTTACGTTGAAAAGCTTTACAACGGAAATCAAAAATGATCAAATGAAGAGGTTAAACGGCGGTGGTGTCCCTAAAACTTACTTTCAGCAGGGATGTGAAGATGATTAAAAAAATTTGGTTGCCTCATATTCATTGGGGCAATCACTTGAAAGTATATTGACAGTTTCCTGGCCAATACATCCTATATAATTACTTTTAGATGTAGTTAGGTACATACCTTAACTATTCAGGGCTTTTCTGTTTTCCTAGCTTTTGTTCATTTTTGTCCGCCCGGCGGCCCGGTTGGACACAAAAACGAACCAAAAAACTCAAGCCAAAAAAATCACCTCAGCCGGGTTTTTTGGCAGTCGCAATGGCGAACCATCCAGCCCGCCTTTGCGCAGATTTTAAACCTAGAGACTACAGCTCATTTCCGAAACGCCATATCAGAACTGTTTTTACACAGGTTTTTCAACTGATAACAGTGATTCTAAATTAAAAATTATTAGTTAAATGATATTGCCCCACTGGAATTCTGCTTAATCCTTATTTGTGGATCAATTGAAGTCCTAAATCATTCCCTCTGTCTGTATAGCTATTGTTGCAGCGACTATTACCAGTACAACCAAACCTGTTACTTTAATGCCTGTGGATTTATTTTTGAGTAATTGATAGGTTATCCTGCAGAAGCTCCCGCAGTAGAAATGATGATATTTGGAATAAATTCACCGCTGATTCTTAAGAGAGTAGCTGGTAGTACGATGAATAGACACATCCAAATCAGTTCTTTTTGATTTTGATCCATATTGATGTTTAATGGTTTTTACAATGATAATGATGAAGCGAAAGAATGCCAAATTGACGTTTAGCATATAATCAGACCAAGTTGGATTTATGGAATCATTATTAATTCTGCTTGTCAACCAGTTGACTTGCCATAAGTATTAAGAGACGAAAGTGTGGTCATTCAATATATAACCAGATTTTTATCGTTACTTTTAATACAATAAAAGTTTAAACTAATACACTATTATGAAAAAGCTTATCGAACGAATAGAAGGCGCCAGGCTGCTTTCTAAAACCGAACAAAAAGACGCAAATGGAGCGGGCGCAGTGGCTGTATGTCTTGATAACGGGGATTGTCCTCCGGGAACTACCTGCATCGGAAACTTATGCTTTACTGACAACAATCCGGGAGGTGGTGGTCCAGGTCCGGGTTGTAACGAACCTCTGAGGTTCTGCCTTCCACCAGAAACGGGTTGTGGATGTGTCTGATAAAATTTTGAATTTAGGCTGCTTGGTATCAGGTAGCCTTTTTATTTTAACAATGCCGTATCAATACCAACAAAAAAGGCAGCTCGTAATCGGACTGCCTTTTTCCATTAGAATTATATAGTGATCGAATTAATCTTGTAAATCAAATCTATCCAGGTTCATCACCTTCGTCCAGGCTGCTACAAAATCATTGACAAAGTCTTGCTCTGAATCAGCGCAGGCATATACCTCTGCCAGTGCTCTCAGTTCAGAGTTTGATCCAAAAATCAAATCTACTCGTGTACCAGACCATTTAAAATCTCCGGTTTTTCTGTCACTTCCCTCGAAGATATCTTCGTTTTCGTCTGCCGCTTTCCAGGTAGTTGTCATGTCCAGCAAGTTGACAAAGAAGTCGTTGGACAATTGTCCCGGATTATCAGTAAAGACACCATGTCTTGAACCGCCAGCATTGGCTCCCAACACTCTCAGGCCACCTATCAGTGCGGTCATTTCAGGAGCTGTCAGTGTCATCAGCTGTGCTTTGTCTACTAGCATTTCTTCAGCCGATACAGTGTATTTTGCCTTGCTGTAGTTTCTGAATCCATCAGCCGCAGGCTCAAGGATACCTACTGAATCCACGTCTGTCTGGTCCTGTGACGCATCCATTCTACCAGGTGTGAAAGGAACAGTAATGTCATGTCCTGCTTCTTTAGCAGCAGCTTCTATACCTGCCGAACCACCCAATACGATCAAATCGGCAATAGAAATCTTTTTATTGCCTGATTGCGACCCATTGAAATCATTTTGAATGCCTTCATAAGCCTTCAGCACGGTGGCCAGTTGGGTAGGATTGTTTACTTCCCAGTCCTTCATAGGAGCCAGTCTGATTCTCGCACCATTGGCACCACCTCGTCTGTCCGATCCTCTGTAAGTAGCGGCAGAAGCCCAGGCAGTTTCTACCAATTGACTGTTAGAGATGCCACTTGCTAAGATTTTGCTTTTCAGTGCTTTGATATCGCTATCATCTACCAGGTCATGATCAACTGCTGGTATAGGATCCTGCCAGATCAATTCCTCTTTTGGAGATTCGGGCCCTAGGTATAATGAAGAAGGTCCCATGTCTCTGTGAGTCAATTTAAACCACGCTCTGGCAAATGCATCAGCAAACTGATCCGGGTTCTCATAGAATCTTTGAGAAATTTCCTTGTAAACCGGATCCATTTTCAATGCCATGTCTGCTGTAGTCATCAGCAAGTCTTCGAATTTGGAAGCATCATGCGCAGATCTCACTTTCTTAGGATTGGAAGCGTCCGTCGGTCTCCACTGCTTCGCACCAGCCGGACTTGTAGTCAATTCCCAGTCATAACCAAGTAGTACCTCAAAATATTCATTGTTCCACTCGGTTGGGTTTGGTGTCCAGGCACCTTCGATACCACTGGTGATGGTGTCATTTCCTGAACCTGTACCAAAAGTATTTTTCCATCCAAGACTTTGTACTTCGATGCTGGAACCTTCGGGCTCAGAACCTACATATTTTTCCGGATCTGCAGCACCGTGAGCTTTACCGAAAGTATGACCTCCCGCTACCAATGCTACGGTTTCTTCATCATTCATTGCCATCCGGCCAAATGTATCTCTGATGTCAAAAGCAGATTTCAAAGGATCAGGATTGCCATTAGGTCCTTCGGGGTTCACATAAATTAATCCCATTTGCACAGCTGCCAGAGGATTTTCCAAATCTCTTTCTCCTGTGTATCGTTTATCGCCAAGCCATTCAGCTTCTGCACCCCAGTAAATATCTTCTTCCACTTCCCAGATGTCTTCACGTCCGCCTGCAAAGCCAAAGGTTTCGAATCCCATTGATTCCAAAGCAACATTACCAGCGAGAATCATCAAGTCAGCCCAGGAAATTTTCTTTCCGTACTTCTGCTTGATCGGCCATAATAACAACCGAGCTTTGTCCAGATTTCCGTTGTCCGGCCAGCTATTCAAGGGCGCAAAACGCTGATTACCCGTTCCACTACCACCTCGTCCGTCAGAAGTCCTGTATGTTCCGGCACTGTGCCATGCCATTCTGATAAACAGTCCACCATAATGACCATAATCCGCAGGCCACCAATCCTGAGAGTCTGTCATCAAGGCTTCCAGATCTGCTTTCAATGCGTTATAATCCAGTGATTTGAAAGCTTCCGCATAGTTAAAATCTTTTCCCATCGGATTAGATAAATCCGAATGCTGACGAAGTATATTCAGCTTCAATGCGTTGGGCCACCAATCACGATTTGATGTTCCGCCACCAGCCGACTGAGTAGTTGTGCCGTGCATTACCGGGCATTTGGAAATATCGTTCATGTTATATGCGCCACCGTGAGCAAGCTTCTTAGAATCTTTTTTGGTATCCATATGTCAATTTTATTTTTATCCTAATTTAATAGGAATATTTCTATAATGCATATCGATTTCAATTATGACACTATTGATGTTGCTTATAGTATCACATATGATAAGATATGCTATCGAAAGTTGATGTGATTCAGTATTGGTGAAAAGCATCGGATATAAAGGAGAGTACAACCGGCAATGACTGACGCCAGTAGGTCCAGTTATGTGCCCCATCTCTTACCCGGTACTCGTGTGGGATTTCTTTTTTGCTCATTTCAATATGCGCCAGGCTGTTGCCTTCATAGAGGAAATCATCATCACCGCAATCGATGAACCATCGCACGGAACTTATTTCTTTAGCGCTTTTATTTTTGATCAGTTCGATGGCCTGATATTGCTGGTAATAATTCTTTAGAGCATTGTCTCCAAGTTTTCGGTCTTCTGCAGAAAGATTACTTTTAAACTCATCAAAGCTTAAAAAGCCGACCCAGGCACTAAGTGGACAGGCCGATGAAAACAGGTCCGGTCTGTGTAGCGCATAAATGAATGAGCCACCACCGCCCATTGAAAGTCCTGCGACAGCTCGATATCTTTTCTCGCTTTTGATTCGATACTTTTTTTCAACATGTGGCATCAGTTCTTCGAAAAAGAAATCTTCATATCGCCAGTTGCCGGAAGGGTCATTGTAATAACCCCTTCTTCCTGTATTTGCATCGGGCATGACGATGATCATAGGAGTGGCCTTACCCGCTTTTATGGCATTGTCGGTGATATTCAATACCTCGCCAAACTGTACCCACCCGGTTTGGTCGTCACCAGAGCCATGCAGTAAGTATAAAACCGGATAGCTGCGTTCTGAGGTTTCATAATCAGGGGGTAGGTAAATGGCGTACTTTCTTTCACCTTTCAGGATTTTGCTGGTCATAGAAAGGTTGTCAAAGACTTTTCCAGTTTGACTGAAGGAATATTGAACTGTTAATAAAAGGCAAGCGAGTAATAGGTTCTTCATCGCAGGATTTGATCTAATTTAATAATGTGACTGTATTATTGATACTGTTATTGTTAATCTTCAAAATACTCCGTGCCATCTTTGGCAATGTAGCCCGAAGAAGTGTCGAGCGTATTCACGAAAGTAATACCATTAACAAACCTTCCTGCAGAAGTATATTGTAAGGGAATTACCTCTTTTCCAGTCCGATCAATAAAGCCATAACTGAAAACACCTGAGATGTCGCTGGCTGCCTCCATTGACTCAGGCGTTTTACCGGGATTGTATTCAGGATGTAGTATGCAAACTCTTGATAAACCTTCACAAAATGGGTCTATGGTCACATACTTTGGAGGCACTATTTCATTGCCACTCATATCAGCATAGCCCAATAATGCTCCTTTTTTAATAGGAATCATGTTATCGCTGATTTCGTGGATAGCTTGTCCCATCGCTACAGGCAGGTCATAGATAATCGGTAGAAGAAATTCACCGTTTGGTTTTACCAGTCCCCATTTACCTTCTTTCATTACGTGCAGAAAAAGGTTTTCATCCGGGCCAGCATACCGCTGATAGGTTTCGCTTACCTTTTCGCCACTGGTATTGATAAAATACACATCATTCTCTTCTAATACAGCACATTTGCCCTCGTAAAAATCCAGCACATATTCGAATTGGAAATCAATGATGACTTTACCAAACTCATCGACGAAACCGTACAAATCATTTTTCCGAGCCGCAGACAACCCCTCTCTGAATTCTCCCAGCTCAGTATATTGCGGTTCGTACACCCATTCACCTGACAGATCGACGGCTCCCCATAGTTCATTTAGTTTACAGGCTGCCTGTCCATTGGAAAAACCTCGTGTATTTTCAAATTTAGCTTCCAGGGCAATTTTCCCGTCACTGTTTAGCAAACCCCATTTTCCATTTGCCTGAAAAGGCCTGCAACCATTTTCAACCCCCAGAATGTCATCAAACTGAGGTGGAGTGATGATTTTACCAACGATATCCATCAGCCCCCAGAGGTTGTTTTGCCTAAATGGGATAATGCCATCTTTGATTTCTTTGATAGCCTCAATGTTTTTTATGACACTGAATGGTATTTTCGGTAGCAGGTGATGTGGAACAGCTCCGTTCCAGCCACGCTTTTGTGCCGCTGACAATGCAGATTGCTCATCGTCGAACTCCGCATCAATCAGGAGATCACCATGGCAACTAACCAGTCCGTATTGATTGTCTTTGATGATGGTGATCGAATAATCTTCGTTGCACAGATAACCCATATCATCGCCAATCAAATCATATTCAGGCTTTAGAATTTCTTTTCCTTCATTTGAGATAAGACCAAATTTCCCTTCTTTGATCACAAGTGCTATATTCCCCGAAAAGGTAGACACCTGATCATAAACCGGCTTTATAACTATTTCTCTGTTTTGATTGGCAAACCCCCATTGGTCAGTTTTTCTGAATGGTATTAGCTGCTTGTAATGCTGCATTTCTTCAGTATTTTGATACATATTGATCTATTGCGATTTTTTCGTTTCATCGACGGGTTTACCTTGGAAATATGATCGGTCTTTATCCTTGTAGTAAAATGTTTTGCCATCGTATTGAAAACTCTTAGGGTCAGCGCCTTCCAGCAGCACACCGTTATAATAAACATGCTGCTGATCTTTGGAATAGCTTTCCGAAATGATCTCAAAACTATTCAGGTCAGCACCGGTGATTTCAAATCCCTGATAGTAAACTTTGTCACCAGCTTTTAAATGATATTGATCAATGATTTTTATTGTGCGGGAGTCAGGATTGGGAATTCGTTGCAACAGATTTTGAGCCCTATCCTGAACGAATTCGGCAAAATAATAGACGTTGTTTTGATCGTAGGCATAAGCGTCATCCAGTTTTTTAAAAGTAGCCACATCTACCTCAAAAGCACTAAAAGTATCATATGCATGATAATATGCTTGCTTTTTGTCCAGGTGAAACCTTTCATTGATACGGGCAAAACTTTCATAGTCCACATTTACCGGACTGAATCGATGATAATAATGATTTTTGTCTTTGGCCCATTCGAAATCTGAGGTTTTGAAGGTGTGGGGATCTGCCTCCGGAATTATTTTAACTGCTGTTTCTTTGGAAGTATAATCTCTCGTGAAAAGGTAAACGTTCTTCTCATCAAAGCCAATGTTTAGCATGGCATAGGTCTGTTCTGCTCTGAATTCCGAGACATCTAATTCTGGCAGGTTTACATAGGTCGATTTATAATAAACCCTGTTTTTGTCTTTGGCGATGTGTTTGTTGAGGACCACAAAAGACTCCACATCAGCACCGATTTTCGAAGCTTCCAGTTCAAACCAATTGCCCATCGGACTGTAAATAACATCCGTTTTGGACTTGTTGAAGTAAAAACTATCAGAGACGTCTTTATCAACGGTGTTTCCCAATGGACTACAGGCCTGAATAAGCCAAATAAAGGGCGCAAAAATCATGCGGAATAGTAGTTTCATAATATGCATTAAATATGATGTCAGGACCAGTGCCTCCTAAACAAATATAGCAATAATTGAAGCTTCAATCTTACCAGGTTGATTATCCATTATC
>JBCBHL010000098.1:0-20710 GCA_038525605.1 Bacteroidota bacterium | reverse complement strand
GAACAATGGCTTATAAAATAAGGTGACCCATCCGTTTCTTACAGCAGTCCCCAAATTATAATTATCAGAAGAGTGATGGACAATGTGGGCAGCCCACAAGATTCTCACTTCATGACTAAGCCTGTGATACCAGTAGTAATTAAAATCATCCCAGAACTGGCAGATCAGAAACATATACCATTCAAAACCAAATGGTGCATGACCAAAAATGATATTGGTTCTGCTGGCAATGTCTGTTATCGGGTCTAAAATGGTACTTGTGACACCAGCTGCAACAGGATTGAAAAAGTCGTATACAAAGAAAAATGCCGCAAGCGACAGAATCTTGGTGAAAGTTGCTAATACTACTGCTCCGGCACCCATCGATACACTCGAGCCGAAATCACGCCATTGGTAATTTTCTTTATCGTAAATGAGACTAACAATAATTTCTATAATAATGAGAGAGACGAAGGCTCCTACACCCCAAGGCCATAATGGGTTTTGAATATTGAGGTTTCGAACAACCTCCAACCATTCCGGCTTCAAGAAAAGACTCTCAAATGCTTCCCGTAGAAAATCCATATTTTAATTTTTCAGACTGCAAGTTTAATTAAAAAAGTCCTAAGCTTTTAGAAATATAGCGGTGAAATAGACATTTTATACTGTCAGACAGTTGGAAAATGAAGTGAATATTGAATATTTCAAAATTTGTTTAGCCTTTTGTATTTCAGCTACTTAATTCGTTAAACAAGAATTTGGTTGCGTTTTTTGAGGGATACAGGCGAGACACTTGTCTTAGTAATACAACATGTGATGGATTCTACTACTTATTTCACATGGCTGCTGCTCCATGTGCTTCAGTGTTACAGGTGTCACTGAAGTGGAGCAGCAAAATTTGCCATGAAGCTATTCTCCAACCTTTCTTTCAATTCCTAAACATTTAGTATATTTCCTATGATTTTAGGAATTACCTGATGATACATAGATTTATATTTACTGTAATTTTCACTTTCATCTGTTTGGTTGTGCATTCGCAAGTTAGGATCAGCAGTGTGGTCATTGATTCTGTGACGTTGCGGCCAGTCTCTTATGCGTCGATAGGAATTCCCGGAACTTCTCGCGGAACTGCAGCTAATGAAGCCGGTGTTTTTGATTTAATCGTTTGTGATAACTGTCAGGTTAAAATTTCCGCTATTGGTTACAGGTCAAAAACCGTTATGGATAATGAGTCTTTCCCAGATACCCTTTTATTGGTAAGCTCTGATGTTTTTCTGGATGAATTCACTGTGTCTAGTGAAAACATTGATGCAAAAGCAGTCGTTAGAAAAGCCTTTGCCAAGATCAAAGAAAATTACATCAGAGCACCCTTTAAAATGAAGGCCTTTTATCGCTACACACAAAAAGTCGACGACCAATATGTGCGTTTTTCTGAGGTAGCTTTCGATATCCTGAAAACTAAAGGTTACCGGAATGCCCCGTTTCGTAATCAGCAGAACAACAGATATAGAATCAATGAAGTGAGGCGCTCGCTGGATTTTAGCAACAATGAGATTACTTCTGACAATTACTTCAGCACTGTGCTGAATAACGATATTATCGCTTTTCAGATCGATCAGGAGGTTGATCACTATTTGGTGGATTTCAAACTATCCGGAAAGAGTAGCCTACTTAGCGGTATTGAGAATTACCAGTTCGACCTAAGCAGAATTCTGTATAATGATGATGAAAAAATTTATAAGATTTCAATATCCAGACAGACTCCTGCCAGTGGAAATTATGAAGGATTTATCTATATAGTAGCTGAAAGTCTCGCAATCGTGCAGTTTGAAGCTAAGCTTATTCCCACTTATCAGCATAATTACAATTATAGACGAAGGGTTTTGGTGAAATACAGGAAAACAGCTCAGGGTTATACCTTGTTCTTTGTCAAATCTAATTTGGATGTTTTTGCTAAAAATGACAATGCTTTCATAAAGGAATCAAGATCCGGAGAAATATTGATCAACGATGTGGTTCTTGGAAATGATCAGACTATTACGAAAAAGATCATAACAGATAGAGACCTGTTTTCAGGCAAGTACAATAGAAAATTCTGGGAATCATATACAGTTTTGAAGTCCAACCCAACAGAATTAGCCGTTATCAGGGATTTGTCTCGAAAAAAGAACCTTGAAGCTCAGTTTGTTGAGAAGCAATTATATGATTTGGAAGCCGCTCAAGAAGCTAAGAATGCTGAGAAATTTTATCGGCAATTTCTCATAGACCATAAAAAAGACAAGCTCTGTTTAGTTTACTGGGCTTCCTGGTCTGACTCCAGTCGGGAACACCTGAAAAATATGCAGTCTGCTATTCCAGACTATCAACGGCAAGGGATTCGGTTTTTGTTTGTATCTGTTGACAATATACCTAAGAACATGAAAAAGTCCGCCAGTGAGTTTAATTTGCCACATGAAAATAGCGTCAGAGTTGGGAGGTTCAGCGATATTTTTGACAGGAGTTTTCGACTCGGTTTGGTGCCTACTTATAGACTTTATCATAAAGGGAAGCTATTCTATCATGGTGATGCACCTCCCGGATCAGAGGAGTTTGATCAGCAGGTAAGGCGGCTCCTGAAAAAAGCCAACTAGCCTCTCAGCGATCTGTAGGTAAGAATCTGAATTACATCTATCAGGAATTTAGACCTGTTGCCGATAAGTGCATGACAAATCACTTTTTCCTCATTAAATTGAGATCAATAAAGTTTGATTCAATTGAACAACATATTCTATAAGAAGCTACTCTTTGCCATTTTTACGATCAGCTTATCGCTGAATTGCAGCCTGGTTATCGGGCAGGAGAAATTTACTTACAATCCTGAAAAATATATCTGTTATCAGGCTGCCGAACCGATCATTGTCGATGGCGATCTCTCTGAACAAAGCTGGCTCAATGCTCCCTGGACGACTGATTTCGTCGATATAGAAGGAGCTCTTAAGCCAAATCCTCACAAAAGAACCCGGGCAAAAATGTTATGGGATGATCACTATTTTTATGTTGGGGCTGAAATTGTTGAAAGTGATATCTGGGCCACTTACGACAAGCGAGATATGGTGATTTTTCATGAAAATGATTTTGAAGTTTTTATCGACCCCAATGGAGATACCCATCATTACTATGAATTGGAAATCAACGCGTTGGGTACGGAATGGGATTTGATGTTGACCAAACCGTATCGTGATGGAGGCCAGGCCATTGACAGCTGGGAGATATTGGGACTGCAGAGCGGAATTAAGATTAATGGGACAATCAATGATCCTTCCGATAAAGACGACCGATGGTTTGTCGAGCTGGCCTTTCCGTGGAAGGTGCTGGAAGAGGCAGCCAGTAAAGGTGGTAAGCCAGCAGACGGAGATCAGTGGCGGGTGAATTTTTCGCGTGTCAACTGGAGAATTGTTGCTTCTGGTGATCACTATGAGAAAGAGGTCAACCCATCGACGGGAAAGCACTTTCCCGAGTATAACTGGGTGTGGTCACCACAGGGAGTGATAGCCATGCACCAACCGGAAACATGGGGTTTTGTTCAGTTTTCATCAATAAAATCCGGGGAGGGGGAGTCAAAGTTCCTACCTAACCCTGATGACCCGATTAAGTGGCTTCTCAGAAATGTTTATTACAGTCAATCGGCTTATTTTCGTCGGAATCATGAATATGCCGATGATCTCAGTAAGTTAGAATTTTCTGATGGTACACTATTCGAAAGAATGAAGTCAGAGAAGGTTCAATTGGTTACCGGGGCGAAGTTTTATCAGGCATTTATAGTAAAACAAGACAAGTATATCATGATAGATCACGAAGGAAAAGTAACTGTAAAATCCGCTAATCAATGAAGAAAAGAGAGTTTATCAAAAAACTGGGAATATCAGGTTTTGCCCTTGCAAATGCAGGTCTGCTAATGAATTCGTGTGGTCAAAAGACAAAAGTAGAGGATAAGTTTCCTGAAAAGAACTGGGCCTGGGTAAGGCCTCCGATAGATTCATGGTCTCTGGATGATTGGAAGCGAACACTTGCCAAAGCAAAAGAGTCAGGACTAGACGCCATTTTACTGGAATCGTATAATGGTCACAGCTCGATATATAAACATCCGGATTCACGAGTGACCATGCGGGCCGATTTACTGGAAGATCTCGTGAAGATCTGCAAAGAAAATGATCTGGAATTTCACGCATGGATGTGGTCGATGATCTGCAATGTAGAGGCGATTGTTGAAGAAAAAACAGATTGGTACAACGTTAATGGACTTGGTCAGCCGGCCAATACTCACCCCGCCTATGTCAACTACTACAAATTTATGGATCCGCTGCACCCTGAGGTTCAGGAGTTTGTTCAGACAAATGTTCGGTCTCTCGCAGAAATCGACGGAGTGGATGGTGTGCACCTGGATTACATCAGAATGCCCGATGTAATTTTGGCGGAAGGATTGCAACCCAACTACAACATTGTTCAGGATAAAGAATATCCGGAATATGATTATCACTATACCGAAAGAGCACGAAGGCTTTTCAAAGAGCAATCCGGTATAGATCCTCTGACAGATTTGAAAGACCCTGCTGCCAACAATGAATGGCGTCAGTTCCGTTATGATGCTGTGACTAACCTGGTCAATAACTTCCTTGCCCCGGAGGCAAAGAAATATGGGAAAATGGTAACGGCTGCTGTCTTTCCGAATTGGGAGAGTGTACGGCAGCAATGGCAAAGGTGGGATCTGGATGCTTTTCTTCCGATGCTTTATCACGGCTTTTATAATCGAGGCATTGATTTCATCGAAGAGCACACCCGGAAAAATCTGCAATTGCTAAAAAACGAAAAACCCATTTACAGCGGTATTTTTATGGGGCATGTGGGAGAGGAAATACAACAGGCTTATGATGCCGCACTGGCTGGTGGTGCTAAAGGAATCTCACTGTTTTCTTTGGAAGGGATGAAAGATCGGCAATGGGATCTACTCAAAAATGTCCTGACTGCTGAAAAGAACTAGCTAGGTTAAATCTCTCAATTACGAAAACGAATCTTTTTTCAAGATAAGTTGTCTCTTCTCTATCAGAAGAGATCGATCAGTGCTGCAATTTTGATGAAATTATAATGCTGATTAACAGCCAATGGGTCACGATATTATTTCATAAATGAATATATATTCATTATTAATCTTATAAAGTGGCTTTTATTATTAATAATACAGATATTAGTGTATTAATAGTGTTTATAAGCGAATTTAAATTCAATAAAAATAATGAGTAAAGTAGTATTGATCACCGGAACTTCAACTGGTCTTGGTTTGAAAATTGCCGTTTCAATGTCACAGAAAGGATATCAGGTCTATGCTTCCATGCGTAATACCGACAAGAAGGATATGTTGTTGCAGGAGGCTGAGGCCGCAGGAACTGATCTGCAAGTGGTACAGCTGGATGTTTGTGACACCAGTTCTATTAATAAATGTGTGGATTCGATCATCGAAAAAGAAGGGCGGATTGATGTCCTGATCAACAATGCAGGAGCTGGTTTTGCTAAAAATGTTGAGCAGGCTACCGAGCAGGAAATCAGTTGGATTACAGATGTGAACTACCACAATGTGGTCTATTGCACCAAAGCTGTATTACCGCACATGCGAAAGCAAAAATCGGGACATATTGTCAATATTTCCTCTGTAGGTGGATTGGTAGGACAGCCGTTTAATGAGATGTATTGCGCTGCAAAATTTGCTGTGGAAGGGTTTACAGAGGCGCTGGCCACCTATGTGCCTCAGAATTTTGGTGTTAATTTTTCTATTGTAGAGCCAGGAGGAATTGCTACTGAATTTGCTAACTCGGCATTGAAGAAAATGTCTGAAAATGGAGGAATTCCCCAGGATGAGTATGCTCCCGTTTTCCAGCAGTATGTATCAGGTATTCAAAACAGAAGCGAGAGTGAGCAGGCTGCAACTTACCAAACACCACAGCAGGTAGCTGATGTGGTGATGGCTGTCGTGGAAAATGAAAAACCGCCATTGAGAATCAGAACTTCGGAATGGGCGGAGAATCTGTGTGAGCTGAAAACCCAGGCAGACCCTGATGGTACCAAACAGACGCAGAAGGTGAGAGATATGTTTCTCAGCTAACGAAGAGCTTTCTAATAATTATGTATAAAAAAAGAGGCTGTCAAAAGTATAAGAAACGTCATAGCGAACGAAGTGTCGGTCCGCCGAAGCGGGCTACCGAAATGTCGGACCACCTCAATTTCGTTTAAATGTATATTTTACGAAGGAGATTGTCCGGGGTGGAGCCCTTCGTTTCCTCGCAATTCACGACTTTTGAGACGACCTCTTTTACTTATTTTCTATTGCTTAAAAGCTTCAGCTATTTGTCAGTGTCTTTCAGCATTTCTTCGATTGCTCTTTCCAGCTGCTGATCTCTGCCATTGTCAATGATACCCGGCATGTTCTTTACTTTGATATCCGGCTCAGTCTGGTTATTTTCCATCCATTTTCCCTGCTTATCTTTGGCACTAACCGGAACAACTCCCCAACGGGAGCCATCGGGTAATCCTTCCCATCCGGCAAAGCTGCAGGTCCCGGGAACGGGCATTCCTACCGTTTTACCTATTTTAAGATCGGTGTAGCCGCAGGCAAAACAATGTCCATCGGAATACTGAGCTTCATTGATCATCGCTAAAGTAGGTTTAGTCCACCTGGAAGTTGGTTCACCACCTACTACTTTTGCCTCCGTTTCATAACTGATGAAAGACTCTCCTGTAAAAAACATCGCTAAGTCAGCGACCAGGTCACCACCTCCATTGTACCTGGTGTCAACAATTACACCATCGGTGTTCAGGTATTTACCCATCATATCCTGGAAAATGCTCCTATATGGCCCATCACCCATACCGGGAATATGTACATAGCCAATCTTACCTTTACTTTTTGTTTCTACTTCTTTTCTGTTTGTTTCAACCCATCTTTTGTACAACAGTTGCGATTCCTGTCTGCCACTGATGGGTTTCACTGTGTAAGACTTCCTTTTATTGCTGGCAGGGTCTAACAGCTCAATGCGAGTAAACTTGCCCGCCTTTCTGTTGAAATAAGCAGCAACGTCTCTGCTCTGATCGATGATCATTCCATCTATCTTTTCGATGATCATACCCGCTTTGATATCAAATGCTGCTTTGTCTAAAGGACCACCTTTTATTACTTCGTCGATTAATATGCCATTGCCCTGGTGCTGATAATTCATGAATATGCCTAAAGAAGCAGTAGCATCCGCATTCTGCACAGACAAGCTTCTGGATCGGGCACCGGCGTGTGAAACATTAAGTTCTCCCAACATCTCCGAAAGCATTTCAGTCAGTTCATAGGAATTGCCGATATGGCCCAGGTATTTGCTGTACTCAGTTTTCATCTGATCCCAGTCTATACCGTGGAAATCCGGATGATAAAAGATGGCATTTGTCCTGATCCACACATGGTCAAAAATGGCTTGTGTTTCTGCCGTTGCATCGAAATTTATCTCACTATTGATCTTTACAGGTTTATTCTTCCCGGATTCCGGATCTATTTTAGACATTCCACCGTTACTTAGCAGGTAAAGATTTTCTCTCTTTTGATCCCATTGCAATGACCCGAAGCGGGCATTGAGCTTCATGGCCATTTTCGTTTCTTTTGTCCGCAGATTGGTACTCCAGAGATTTAAGTTTCCTTCGAAACTCGCCAGGTAATATAACTTATCCTCCTTTTTAGATAGAACTGCGTCAGACAATCTGGATGAATGGATCGTCAGACGTGTTTGCCAGTCTTTCATTTTTTCCCATTCAAACTGGAGGTTTTTCCCTTTGGGTTTATCGGAATCCTCTGCTTTGTCCTTCTTGCCTTTTTTCTTTTTATCCTTATCTGCCGTAGCTTCCTCTTTTTTGTCTTTCTTGGCAAGTTCTTCAATAGCTTTCTGAAGTTTAAAATCTTCATCGCTCAGGTTGAATTTATCCCAGGCTTTTTGTGTGAAGAACATGCTGTAAACGTCAGCCTCCGTTCTGCCACTGGTGGCATACGACCTTAAACCATTTCGGTTGCTGAACCAGATCATCTGTGATCCTTTGCCCACCCATTGTGGTCTGCGGTCATAATAACCACTTTCATTTAAGTTTACCTTCTTACTGCCATCAGCAGCCATCAGTAATACATCGCTTTTGTTGAGTAGGATCCCCCATTGGATGAGGAGCCATTTACTGTCAGGGCTCCAGGTAAAATACTTGTCGCCATCTCTCATATGAAAAAGATCATCTGGTGTCAACAGGGCAGTCTCGGTACCGGATGCGATGTCCTTTACTTTGATCGATCTGCGGTCTTCTACGAAAGCCAGCTTTTTGCCATCAGGGGAATAGGTGGCCAGGTAGTTATCCTTTTCATTGACAAGTAGCGGAGACTCTTTCAGCAAAGTTGCAACAAAAAAGAATGGTTCGTCCTTATCAACCTTTTCAGATTTGTAAACACCCCATTTTCCATTTCTTTCACTGCTGTATATCACCGATTTTCCTTCAGGTCCCCAGCTGACGAATCTTTCGTTCTCGGGAGTATTTGTGATTCTTTTGGTAAAAGACTCTTCTACCGAAGTGACAAAAACTTCGCCTCTGGCAATAAAAGCGATTTCTTTTCCATTGGGAGATACAGCCATTTCGTTGACACCACCTCTGATAGAGATGATTTTGTCTGCATTACTTTTGTCCTGGGTCAGGATACTGATATTCACCTTTTGTGGTTGTCCACCGATTGGCATGGTATAAAGCTCTCCATCGTAACCGAAACACAAAGTATTTTTACCTCTGCTCAGGAATCTTACCGGGTGCAATTTGAAATTCGTTAGCTGCTCAGGTTTTCCTTCGCCATTGACAGCCATTTTGTGGATGTTGAAAGATCCGCTTTCTTCGCTTAAATAGAAAAAGCTTTTTTCGTCTTCGCTAAAAATCGGCTGCCTGTCCTCTCCATCGAAGGACGTAATTTTTTTGTGTGTCTTATCGCTTTCGTTGTAAAGCCAGATGTCACGGGTGATGGAAGAAGTGTGATGTTTTCTCCAAATGTTCTCACCTCCTTTTTTATCATGATACAGCATCTTTGTACCGTCATTGCTCACCTGCACGTATTCGGCTGGAGTTTTCATCAGTTGATCAACTCTACCACCTTCGGCTGATACTGTATATAATTCCGGCTGTGAACCGGTTGGGAATTGTCTATGCTTGACAGCATCTAACCTGGCAGCACCGAAAATAACATTTTTGCCGTCTGCAGAAAATGAGTACGGAGATTCATTGGTAGAATGAAAGGTAAGTCTTTTGGCCTGCCCGCCATTGGCACTCATGACAAAAACATCGAAATTTCCATATCTGTCTGAGGCAAAAGCGAGGCTGTTACCGTCCTTACTCCAGACAGCCATATGATCGTGTGCTTCGTGAAATGTAAGCTGAGTCGCAGCTCCACCTGCTGAAGATACTTTATACAAATCACCTTTGTAAGTAAATACGATTTGGCTGCCATCCGGAGAAATAGCAGCGGATCGCATCCATCTCGGTGCTTCCTGACCATACGAAATGGTTGTTAGGAATAGTAGGATTGCAAATAATAGTTTTTTCATTAATTAAGAGTTTATTGATCATCACAAAAAAAGGTAATTATTCCGACTCTTAATCGCGATTTTATATGAACTGACGAGATAGTAAAATTTTTCGTTATTTGTAACGAATATATACACATGCATCAGGCTACCTGATTTGGGGCTGAATTTGGATTTTTTACCGACATGTAAATGCCGGAATTTTACTGATTTTGAATAAATAAGTTGCTCAGCATTAGTAAGCTTTGACAAGGGTACTTTGTTGATGCAAATGCGCTTTGCAAACCTCTGGTAAATGCTTTTTTGTTTGCAAAAGTCGGTTCAAGCGCGAGTTTGGTCAGTTCATTGCCTTTTAGAGATACCCTGCAGATTGAACTTTGCCATCGTGATGTTTTTTCACGATCTTTCGCGCTATGTTTAAAAACAGGAAGCAATTATACATCGTTGTGCTATCCTCGCTGCTGATAGCAGTACTCTTAAATTCTCCAATTTTAACTGCACTTATTTTTCAGGGAGGTGATTTTATAGATGGTCACAGGCTGGTGAGACTGATATCTAACCTGATCAATAACTTCATCATGGCACTGGTATTGTTCCAATTCAACCTGAGTTGGAAACACACAAAACTACCAGTACTAAATAAGTTGTTTTCCAGTTGGTTTTTTGTCATTGTCGCCAATGTGCTGATAGCATTGATCCTGGGATATATTATCAAGGAACTGGGTGGATTTGATCCGCCTAGAAGAGGCCGGTTCATGCTAAGGTATGGCGTTATGATCAATTTAACTTCTATGGTGGTAATTGTGATGCTCATCAGCAGGTTGTTGGAAGTGCTAATCAACAATCAACAGGTAGCCATAGAAAATGAGCGATTGAGAAATGAAAATTTGCAAAATCAGTTCAATGCGCTCAAAAGCCAGCTAGACCCACATTTCCTGTTCAATAGCCTCAATACTGTGATGGAGCTCATTGAGGAAGATAAAAACCTGGCCAAAGGTTTTGTCGCGAGACTTTCGGAGGTATTCAGATATATGTTGAATCATTCCGATAAAAGGCTAATTTCTTTACGGGATGAGCTAAAGTTTACCCGTGATTATGTGTATTTATTGCAATTGAGGCATAGCCAGCTTTCGCTTAATATTGAGATCGCAGAGGATAATCTCGCCTGGCAGGTACCGCCGCTTGCAGTACAGCTGCTGATCGAAAATGCCGTAAAACACAATGAAATTTCCAAATCCCGACCTTTGGAGATCAGTATACGCCAATTGGGTGACTTGCTTGAAATCTCCAATCCTGTCAATGAAAAGAGAAGTCCTGCCGATGGTGCTGGAATGGGATTGAAAAATCTGGTAGAACGCTACCGGATACTTGCCGGAAAAGAAGTGCTGATCGACAGGCAGGATCAGGTATTCAAGGTTGTGATTCCTTTAATTAAATTATAATTAAGCTGGGAAATACGGGTTTTCTAAAGGTATTTTGATTGGATGTATTCTTTGATTTTTTACAATTTAATTCATAATTATAAATCCGTAACTGCTGTAATTTACAAAGCTTGATATATACATGATCGATAATCTATCAATATAAAATGAGGAGGAAAGATGTCTAATATATTTATGAAAGTAGCCATTGTAGAAGATGAGGAGCGGGCTGCCAATCGTTTAAAGCAGCTTCTTTTTGAAATTGATCCCACCGTGGAAGTGATTGCGGAAATGGAAACGGTGAGAGAAGTGGTCGCTTATGACTGGGCTTCTTCGGGTGTACAACTTCTTTTTCTCGACATCCACCTGGCAGATGGTTCTTCTTTTGAAATTTTTGAAGAAGTAGAGATAGATTTGCCAGTCATCTTCACTACGGCATATGATCAGTATGCGCTGGAGGCATTTCAGATCAACAGTGTTGATTACCTGCTCAAACCGATTGATAGCACCAAGCTTCGCCATGCGATTGAAAAATGGCAAAAGTGGTATCAAAACCCTGAAAAAATTCTGCAACCACAATTAGAGAAGCTAATGGAATCTCTGGCTGGCAGAAAGACTTATAGTCAGAACCTCCTGGTAGCTCAAAAGCATAAGTTGGTACCAGTGGCAGTGTCCGACTTTGCCTTGTTTTATATAGAAAATGGTGTGGTGAGAGGTGTAACCTTCGACCAGCAGACCTATTTTCCAGAACAAAACATGGACGAGCTGGAGGCTATGCTGGACTCATCGCTGTTTTATCGGGCCAACAGGCAAATGATATTGAATCAAAAAAGCATTACAGGTATCGAATCTTTTTTCAACAGCCGGCTATTGGTGAGTACGAACCCTTCGATTGAGGAAGATATCCTGATTAGCAAGGCCAAAGCCCGGGAATTTAAAAACTGGCTGAAGGGAGAGTGAAGTTGAGACTCACTTTTGGTCAGTTCAGATTCTAATTATGTCGGGTCAACCGCATAAGCCTACCCTTCCATCGCTGAAATCGTGAAATTGAATGTAGATAGTCATCGGGACTATGAGGAAATAACAAAATTTCAAGACATTCAAATTCAAAATAATATGAAAAGTAAAATCAAAATAACAGCAACAATTCTAATCGTAATGTTGGTAGCGTCATTGGCTCTGGCGCAGGAAGATGAGAGACCCGGAAAGGCCAACAGAGAAAAAGTGAAAGCTTACATTGAGGAGAACATCCTGCCTGTCGCTACTGAAGAAAGGCAGGACTTTGAAGTCATGCTTACCGATGCAGAGAAAGCTAAAATCCAGGAACTCAGGCAGCGACATGAGGCCTTGAGAGAACAGCGCCAATCTAATAGAGCAGCATTCAGAGGTAGGGGAGATAAAGATTCATCCATACCAGAACCCACCGATGAACAGATTGCAGAAATGAGATTGATGAGGAAAGAACAAAGACTGATTGCTACCGAAGCTTTTGAAATAATCGATGATCATGAAGATTTTTTCCTTGCCATGGAGAGTGACCTAAAGGAGGAAACAGCAAAGTGGAGGGCTGATATCAAAGCTATCATAGAAGAAGGCAGGCCGGACGGAGAAAACCAACAGTTTGGTGACAGGAGAGGTAAGGGGCATCACCGAGGCAGACATGGAAGGCTGAGACAGGGTATGAGATTTGAGAAGATGTTTGCCCCTGTCGCATTTCTCTTAATGGATCCTGACAACCCAAAACTGGGTGAGGAGTCGCAGGAAATCACAGTTTATCCAAACCCAACTGCGGGTAAGCAAACAATCGCTATCAACCTGCCGGAACCCAGCATTGTAAAAGTAGAGTTGATCGATTCGGACGGGAAAATTTTGAAAACATTATTCAATGGTAACCTCAATAAAGGCTCAAATGATTTATCAGTTGACTTAACGGGGCTCGACGGTCAGCAGTATTTTTATAAAATCACTACCCCTAATGGCACTGATACCAAAAGAGTACTTCTGAAATAATTAATTGCAGTACTTCAGGCGCAGTTCACAGAATGTAAATTCAAACTGCGCTTTCCCTTTTCGACACCTCTCTGGGATTTGATCTCAGGGGAGGTTTTTTTATTTTGTTGCTTGTGTTCACCTGGTTTAGACCGGGATATGGTAGCTGGAAATGGATTTATTTTAACAAATTTTAATAGTTGTGAGAACCATTCACCAATATCTTGTTTTAATATCAGTAAATCTTACTATAATTTTGGCGTTTATCAGAAAACTGAACAAACAGAAAATAGAATGGAAGCAGACCAGACGATAAATCAGGACCTAATGCATGAGCATCAGCAAAAGATTGGTGAAGTAATCAGTGAGGTTGGGAAAGTCGTAATAGGGCAGGAGCACATGGTCAACAGACTATTGATCGGCTTATTCACTCAGGGCCATGTTTTGCTGGAAGGAGTTCCAGGGCTTGCCAAGACGCTTACTGTAAATACCCTTGCCGAAGTATTGCACCTGGATTTTAGAAGAATTCAGTTTACTCCTGATCTTTTGCCTGCAGATTTAATAGGTACGATGATCTATAATCAGCAAAAGGGAGATTTCGAGGTGAAGAAAGGTCCTATTTTTTCAAATCTGATTCTGGCTGATGAGGTAAACAGGTCTCCGGCTAAAGTACAGTCTGCCCTGCTGGAATCGATGCAGGAGAAACAGGTCACCATTGGTGAGACTACTTTTAAGCTGGACAGGCCATTCCTGGTACTGGCTACTCAGAACCCTGTCGATCAGGAAGGTACTTATCCGCTACCAGAGGCTCAGGTCGATAGATTTATGCTGAAGGTGAATGTGGAATACCCATCTAAAGAAGATGAGCTGGAAGTGATGAGGCGTATGGCCAATATGCAGTTTAAAAATGAGGTAAAAACCATTCTTACCAAAGAAGACATTTTCGCCATTAGAAATGAGATCAACTCGGTGAGTATTTCCGAGTCGTTGGAGCGATACATCATCGAACTGGTTTTTGCTTCCCGTGATCCAAAGGCTTATGGACTTCACAGAGAAGCCAATTACATAGAATTTGGGGCGTCACCGAGAGCTTCCATTAATCTAAACCTTGCTGCTAAAGCAAATGCGTTTTTCGATGGCAGAGACTATGTGCTTCCCGAAGATGTGAAAGATGTAGCGGCTGATGTTATGAATCATAGAATCATCCTCAACTATGAGGCGCAGGCGGATGATGTAACTACCCGTGATATTATCAAAAGTATCTTGCAGAAGGTAGTTGTCAATCAGTAGCAAGACTTAACATTTAGTAGATATTTGAAGCATTCCCGCATTCAGACTAGCTGAAAAAGGGGATGCTTTTTTATGTATAGCCGTTTTTATTTTACCTAATTGAGAAGTCAGAATTAGCAAAAGATAAGCGTGTTAAAATATTTTTAATCTACAAATCACTGAAATTCAATAGTTTATAAAATTGAATTATCAAAACGTTAATTTAGGATTAGAAAAAGCGCTGTCTGTTTACATAACCATAATCTATTGATAATTTTTAGTCAAATATCTTTCTCAATTGGCTCAATACATTTGCAGCACGATTTACTTAAGACTAAAATATCAAAATGAAAAAATTATTTTATTTCCTAATAGTATCATTTATAGCTGCCGGCATTTCCAGCTGTAATGATGACGAGCCTGTTAATAATGCAGCGCCTGCTGTTACAAGCCCTGCTATTTCCTCATTAGAAACTGGTGGTTCTGTAACTCTTGATTTTACATACACTTCTGAAGCTGGTTTTGCAAGTGCTGCAGTTACAGTTTCCGGAGGTACTGCTGATATCACTACAAATGGAACAGCTGGTGAAACTACTGGTACGATCACTGTAACTTTCAACGCAGGAACTACTCCTGGTGCAGGTGCTGTAGTGCTTGCAGTAACTGATGCTGATGGTAACACTGGTGAAGCGACTGCAGTATTGACTATCACAGATGGTTCTATAGTAACAGTTACTACTAACATTACTGGTGAAGTAAGCTGGACTGCTGACAAAACTTACATTCTTGATACAAGGGTTACAGTTGTTGACGGTGCTACCCTTAACATCGAAGGTGGTACAGTAATTAAAGGTGCTGGTGGACAAGGAGCTAACTCTACTGCTCTTCTTGTTGCGAGAGGCGGAACTTTAAATGCAAACGGTACTGCTACTGCTCCTATCATCTTTACTTCAGTATTGGATGAAATCACTCCTTCACAAGTAGCAGGTGGTGACTTTACAAGCCCTAACCTTTCTCCAACTCAATCTGGTCTTTGGGGTGGTGTAATCATTCTTGGAAATGCTCCAATCAATGTAACAAACGAAGAAGATCTTGCGGGTATTCCAAACACTGAATCTCAAATCGAAGGTATTCCTGTAACGGATACTAACGGTAGATATGGTGGAAATGATGCTGCAGATAACTCTGGTACAATCAGATACATCTCAATCAGACACGGTGGTACTAACATCGGTGCTGGTAATGAAATCAACGGATTAACATTAGGTGG
This sequence comes from Bacteroidota bacterium, assembly GCA_038525605.1. Taxonomy (GTDB): domain Bacteria; phylum Bacteroidota; class Bacteroidia; order Cytophagales; family Cyclobacteriaceae; genus JANSWY01. The sequence continues at coordinate 5,174 of JBCBHL010000098.1, read as the reverse complement.
TGTTGGATCAGGAACTACTATCGAGTGGGTAGAAGTTGTTGCTAACAATGATGATGGAATCGAGTGGTTCGGTGGAACTGTTGATGTAACGGGTGCTTTGATCTGGAACTCAGGTGATGACTCAATGGATACTGACCAGGACTGGACAGGAACTTGTGACAACTTCATCATTGTAACTCCTATTGGTGGATCTGCTTTCGAATTAGACGGTCCTGAAGGAGTAGAAGGTACTGCTTCCGGAAATGCTAACTCTTTCACAAACGGAACTGTTTATGCTGGTGAAGACATCGATCACTTAGTAGACTGGGATCCTGACACTAACACTGGATTATCTAACATCTACTTCTACGGATGGGATGATGAGTATGCTACAGACGGATTTGCAGCTATCGAATCTTTCGGTGGTGACGAGTCTGGTACTACAGGTAACTGGGAGTACACTTTAACTGCTGGTGGTGCTACTTTCGCTCAGGTTTTCCCTGGTGTTCCTGAAAGTGCATTGACAGAAGTTAACCAAAATGCAAACACTGTAGGTGCTGGTGCAGCTTCAGGATTCGCATGGACCTGGGCTTCTCAAGCTGATGGTTTATCAGGAATAGGTATCGAATAAGATATCAGATAGCTTAAAAATACAAAACCGCTTTATCGGTACCCTCCAGAAACAACGGGGATTGATAAGGCGGTTTTTTTCTTTAAGATCAACTCAATATTAAATAAATATTAAGAAAAGAAGAGAGCCTGCCAAAAGTAGCTCCTTTTTGCTAATAGCATATGCGGGATCATAAGTCCTGAACCAATAGAAAACTGAGTGAATTGGCATTTATCAGATGTAAACTTGTACAAAATTATGAGTTTACTATCAATCTGATTATTAATCATAAGATAATTTGGTTTTTAGCCCTTTGGCCTGCAATCTGACTAATTTCGCAGATATTTTTAAAAATTTGACATGAACAAACTGTTTTTCGCTTCAATAGTCGCATTTGTTTTAGTAAGTATATCTTCCTTTGCATTTGCCCAAAAAGGAATCATCAGGGGAACTATAATCGAAGATTCTTCAGGAGAGCCTTTATTCGGTGTAACGGTTATTATTAAAGGAACCACTACCGGAGCTGTAACTGATTTTGACGGTAAATTTGAAATCAAAGTAGAGCCAGGTGTATACGACTTGCAAGCTTCATTTGTGAGTTACAAAACCACTACCATCAGCCAGGTGGAAGTGAAGGAAGGTGATGTAACAGTATTCAATCAAATTAGAATGCTGGATGACATTGCGGAGCTGCAGGAAGTTATTGTAACTGCAGACGTCATCAGACAAAGCGAAACTGCTTTATTAACAATTAAAAGAAAATCTGTCAATGTAATCGATGGTATTTCTTCAGAAAATTTCAAGAAAATTGGTGATTCAGATGCAGGTGCTGCCGCTAAAAGGGTAACTGGCGTTTCTGTAGAAGGAGGAAAATATGTTTATGTAAGAGGTCTTGGAGACAGATATACAAAAACAACTTTAAATGGTTTGGATATTCCCGGTCTTGATCCGGATAGAAACAGTATCCAAATGGATGTGTTCCCTACAAATTTGATCGATAACCTGGTTGTATTAAAATCATTTACTCCTGATTTACCCGCAGACTTTACCGGTGGAATCGTCAACATCGAAACAAAAGACTTTCCGGAGAAAAAAATCTTTGATGTTTCAGCATCACTAAGCTTCAATCCTAATATGCACTTCAACAGTGACTACATCACTTATGAAGGTAGTAGCACGGATTTCCTGGGTTTTGATAACGGAGAAAGAGATTTGCCTGCAATCGCCAGAGGACAAAATATTCCTAACCCTTTTGAAAATACTAATGAAGAAGTAGATGGCTTCCTTCAGGAATTTTCTCCTACCTTAGGGGCAATTAATCAAACAAGCTTTGCAGACGTAGGGCTTGGCATCACTTACGGTGATCAGTTAGAACTTGGAAACGGGCACAAAGTAGGCTATCTAGTATCAGGTAACTATAAGAATCAGACGGTATTTTATGATGACGTATTCTTTGGTGAATTCCAAAATGACAGAGATCCATCTCAGTCTGAATTCCAGAGAGCTTTTACGCAGACAGGATCGCTTGGTCGTAACAATGTGCTTTTAGGTGGTCTTGCCGGAATAGCCTACAAAACGAATTCTTCAAAATTTAAGCTGAACCTGATGCACCTTCAAAATGGTGAAAGCAGTGCGGGTCAGTTTCAATTAATTGACGATGACGCGGCAATTGGAAAATCAGGATACCTTGGAAACTCAGACAACCTGGAGTATATCGAAAGAAGTGTAACTAATGCATTTCTGAGCGGTGAGCATCACCTGGCTGGCGACCTGTGGGATATCGACTGGAGAGCGTCAATTACCAACTCATCACAGTATGATCCTGACATTAGAAAGACCGCTTACACAGAAGTAGCTTCTAATTTGAGGTTCGTATCAGGTGGAGCAGGTAACCCAAGCAGATTGTGGAGAGAGCTTGACGAGTCAAATATCGCAGGTAAGATTGATGTGACAAGAAACTATCAGTTCCTGGCAAGAGACGCTAAGTTTAAGTTTGGTGTAAGCCAGGTTTTCAAAGAAAGAGATTATGAAATTTTAGATTACAACGTGTTATTCTTCGGTAGTCAGCAGCCTGAATGGACTGGTGATGCTACAGAAGTATGGACCAATAACAACCTATTCCCAAATGGTAGCATTTACCTGGTGTCGGGGGTTTCAGAACCTAACTCCAACCAGTACAACGCGACTGTCAGCAATACAGGATTCTATTTCCTGAATGAATTCTCTATTACTGAAAAGCTGAAAAGTATTGTAGGTTTAAGAGCAGAGAATTTTGTTCAAAGACATACAGGTAGAGACCAGTTACAGGTAAATACACTTGATGATGAGAAAGTGTTGGATTCATTTGACCTCTTTCCTTCATTGAATTTGATCTTCGGTCTTTCTGAGAGACAAAACCTGAGAGGATCTTATTCCAGAACTATTGCAAGACCTTCTTTTAAAGAATTGTCGTTCGCTCAAATTCTTGACCCTGTATCTAACAGGATTTTTAACGGTGGACTTTTTGCCGTAGATGATTGGAATGGTAGATTGGTAGAAACAAGAATCGATAACCTTGACCTGAGATGGGAGATGTTTATGGATAGAGGACAGCTATTGTCAGTAAGTGCTTTCTACAAAGCTTTTGACAATCCTATAGAATTAGTAAGGTTGCCACAGTCTCAGACAGTAGCACAGTTTCAACCAAGAAACGTTGGTAATGCACAACTGTTTGGTTTAGAATTCGAATTTAGAAAAGCATTGGATTTCGTATCTACAAAACTGGAGAAGTTTAGTGTTACCGGAAACTTCACATTTGTGGAATCATCACTTGATATTTCAAGTGCGGAATTAAGAAACAGAAGGAATAACGCAAGAGAAGGAGAGTCCATAGAAGATACAAGAACAATGGCCGGTCAGGCACCGTGGATTGTAAATGCAGGTTTTGCCTATAATGACCCTGAAAAGTTGTTAGACGCAGGTCTTTACTACAATGTGAAAGGAGAGACTCTTGCTGTAGTAGGTGGTGGTATCGACCCTGATGTATTTACTGAGCCATTCCATAGCCTTAATTTCAATCTGAATAAAACAGTAGGGGCAAAAGAAAAGCTGACGCTTAACTTCAGCATCTCAAATATTTTGGGAGATAAAAGAGAGCAATTCTTCCAGAGAGAAGGAGCAACTGAGCAATTATTCCAGAGTTTAAATCCGGGTACATCAATTGGTGTAGGAATAAAATACGCTTTCAAGTAAAAGAATTTAATGAACATTTTTATAGTAAGGTATGGCAAAATTTGTCATACCTTTTTTGATTTTTATATATTTCTCAAAGACGATCCTAAGAGCTATTATAAGATTATATCAAGCAGGTTTTCTGTGGGAAATTTGGATCAATTCACATTTCTGCTGAGCTTTATCTAAAAGATCAATTGTTTCTAGCAGCTAAAGTAAATTATAAAGCATTAAGACGCTTTCAATCAGTAGCCTTCATTTTTTCTTGATAAAAAACGAAGCAAAAAATCAAGCCAAAACAATCACCTCTGCCGGGTGTTTTGGCTGGCCAACCCGCCTGCATGAAGAAATCGTAACGGTAAAACTCCCTTGTCTAATCGACATTGAAGTATGGATATCACTAATATTAATTTTCCAGATACAAAATTTATAGTTTAGATGATATCATCCTACAGTAATTCAGTTTGATCCAGAAACAACTCTTGACTCAAATTTTCTTAATCATCAATCTTACTAAACAATTGATATTCATTTGGGAACGCATTAAAACAATTTTAGAATCGTATTTTTATCAAGGCTACTACTTTTTCGATTAATCCTAAAATCGATGAAATAGTCATTGATACAAATAACAAAAGCTGTCAGTAAGACAGCTTTTGCAATATTTATTAGATAAGGATCATCCGTTTATCCATAACACCCTATTCCGGTAACGCAATTGTAGGGTGCGTTTCCTGTACACCATCCAACAGATATCCCCGGTTCCGGATCTCTTGGAGGCTCAGCAACAACCAGGCAGTCACCTCTGTAGGATCTTGGTGGAGCTTTTCCTCCTTTTACTGTTTCTGCATGGCTCAGGGTTTCTGCAGTAATGAAACTCTTCACTTTAAGGTCGTCGAGATTTAGCTTCTTTTTCATCTTTAGTTAATCTATGTTAGTCTGGCCTACTCTATTACAAGCTTTTCGGCTGCCGCTTCTTTCCCCAACATGTAGGGATTATCTACTGTTTAGGCCTTTTTTGTAAGTGATTATAAAGGCTTTGTATCTGGTGAATTCCTCACTGATGTCAGTAATAAAAGCTACTTCACCGTCCTTTTCGAAACCATAGAAAATTATTTTGATGAAGTAGCACTGAAAGCCGGATGACTTCCAGGTTAAATTACATGCGTGTTCGCCAATGGCGAGATTTTACGCATGTGATGTGAAACTAACCATTCAGGAACCCAAAATATCAACCGGATTTGCAAACGTTAGGAAATAGTTTGCAGTTATCATTACATTGATTTTAATTGATCAAAATATATTTTTAGCATCATTTAACCAGTGACATTTTTTAATACACTTATCTTATTAGGATCATTACAAGGATTGATTA
>JBCBHL010000097.1:0-20765 GCA_038525605.1 Bacteroidota bacterium | reverse complement strand
TGAAATGCAGTTCAGGTAACATCAAAGGTGAAAACATCAGACTTGAAGGGGATAGTAATTTTAACACTCAATTTACCTTCTACTTCATTCATGTAAATCTCCCCGGAACTAGCCAAGGCTGTCAGAAAGGTTTTTCTCAAATCTTTGATTCTGATATTCCCCGATGAAGTCTTACAATCTACATTTCCGGTAACATCTGAAATACTGATATTTCCCGAACTGGCCTTTAAACTAACATTTCCTTCAAACCCAAAAGCCGAAATATTACCCGAAGAGGCTTTTAAAGTGATATTACCGGTTAGATTATTAGCTTCAATATTTCCACTACTACAATTGATCGCTATTTCTTCGCCAGACAAGCCGGAAGCTTTTACATTCCCTGAGCTATTATTGACAAGTAATTCTGTTCCTTCCGGTAAGCCTATATCCCATTTACCTTTGATGTTTCCGTAGACATTCCTGGGTCTCTCAAGCCATATTTTAAGTGTGGAACCATTGAGCTCTGACTTGATTTCAAAATCGCCTTTATACCTTTGGGGACCTTCGATTTCACCATCAAAAGTGACCATCGAACCACTCCTGGATGTAACCCAGATATTGACAAAACTCCCTTTTACCTCCACTTTTTTTATGCTTTCAGCCTCAAATTTCTTGCTTTCAAGAATGGTTTGAGCAGAAACAAACCCAGAGGTAAATAAGGCTACCAGGACTATCGGAAAAAATGAGAATATTAACTTTTTCATAAATTCAGTATATACTTTTTGTTAATATAGATGACATTTAGCGCAAAAGGTTTCCATTTACATTGAGAAATTCTAAAAACTCCAGTAAATAGCACACCTTTAAACATGAAAACTAATGATAAAATCTAAGATTAATTTGATAGTGATGGTGGTATTTGCCATCCTAATATCTTGTGAGGCTCCAAAAAAGCAGGAAGAAACCCAAAAGGTTGAAGAAAAAGTACCAGCAACACCTTTTGAAAAAACACTTGCCTTTCATGGTGGTCTTGACAATTGGAATAGCTTCGGCACACTAAAGTTTGATCGGATCTCCGCAGGAGGCGTAGCAAAACACATACTTGACTTAAAAAACAGAAACGAATCTATAAAATCAGAGAAAAACACACTGACCTTCGGAACTGACGGATATTGGAATGATGGATTAAAACCGGAAGAAATTAAAGAACTGAAAGGTATGAGATTCTACAGAAATCTCTGGTTTTATTTCTTTAGTCTACCGTTTGTAACTGCTGATCCAGGTGCAAATCAGGAACAGCTATCAGATGGCATTCTAAAAGGTGAACAATATAACAGAGTTAAAATTACCTTTGGTGAAAATGTGGGAGATGCTCCGGATGACCAATACATTTTATGGTTGGACAAAAACTCCGGCGAGCTGAAAATGATCAATTATTCTGTGACGTACAACAGTGGAAAAGCCGGTTCTGAGAATTACAATGCTATTGTGTTCACAGAATGGCAGAATGCTAATGGGTTCACTGTCCCCAGAAAATTTGAAGGCTATCAGTGGAACGCTGATACGCTTGGGAATTTAAGATATCAATTTGAGTTTGCTAATGTTTCTTTTGAAAAGGAAAGACCAGCAGAAGATACCTTTACTGCACCGGATAACGTAGCTTATACAACTTACTAAGTCTCATATCTACCTAATAAAAAAGAGATGCATATTTAAATATGCATCTCTTTTTTATTATAAACAGTGTAGTTTAACCCACCTGCATTTTAGTAAGGGCAATCAATAATTTCAAACCCTCCTTCATGTAAGGATCATTTTTCAACTTACCAATTTCATTGATATCCAATTCATTATCAGTACTCTTCAATTCCGAAGAAATAGTAGTAGAAAGAGGATCTTCTTTCTCCTCATCATCATCCAGTTCCTTCTTTCGGGTATCATAATTTAGAGAAACAAAGTCTTTGTCTTTTACCTTACTGGCTTTTTCAATATCATCAACCAGCTTCTTTAATTGAGGATCAGTATTTAAATCCATTTTGTAAATTCTGCTCAACTGTCTGATAACCTCTTTCGATACAATTCCGGTTGGTGTGAACTCTGCCGATGAAATCTTGTCCCAAGGAAGGGCACTTTCTTCACTACTTTCTCCATATATCTCCTTATCAATGATGTTTGGAAACTCAATATCAGGCGTTACACCAATGTGCTGGTTGCTACTTCCCGTTACTCTGTAAAATTTAGCCATAGTGAACTTCAGCTGACCAAGTTTTTTGGACGGATCCTGAACAATCTGATTCAGGCTAAACATATTTTGCACAGATCCCTTACCAAAGGTTGTTTGTCCCAGAACAATACCTCTTTCATAATCCTGGATAGCCCCGCTGAATATCTCGGAAGCGCTTGCACTAATTCTGTTGATCATCACTGCCAATGGGCCATCATAGAATAATTCCGTATCTGTATCTAACAGCTTCTCAACAGTTTTATCGTAGTTTTTCACCTGAACAACCGGACCGTCTTTGATAAACAAGCCTGTCAGTTCCACCGCTTCCTGAAGGGAACCTCCACCGTTAAACCTAAGGTCGATCATCAATGCATCCATTCCCTCCGATTTCAATGAATCTATGAGGAACCTTACATCTTTTGTGGTGCTTTTAAAATCTTGCTGCCCAGTGCTTGCACCTTTAAAATCCCTGTAGAATTTTGGAATGGAAATGACACCAAGCTTGAAAATTGTTCCATTCTCTGCAATAGGTATAATTTCACCAGTAGACGCCTCATCATCGAGATTGATTTTATCTCTGATCAATCGTACTGTATCAGGAGCATCAGTGATTGATTTTGTAGCTCTTGAAAGTAAGAGAGTTACTTCCGTTCCTTTTTTTCCACGGATTAATTGAACAACGTCATCTATCCTCCAACCAACTACATCAACGATGTCTTCATCTTTCTGACCAACTCCAACGATTTTATCTTTTTTATTGACCTCTTTGCTTTTGTAGGCCGGACCACCAACAACTACTTCAGCAATTTCAGTATAATCCAGGTTTTGCCTCAATCGGGCACCAATTCCTTCCAGCGATAAACTCATTTGGATGTTGAAATCATCCGCCCGCTTGGGAGCAAAATAATTAGTGTGAGGATCGAAGGTACTTGTCATAGAATTGATGTACGTCTCAAAAACATCTTCGCTTTTACCCTGATAAATTACCTTCTTACTAATATTGTACCTTTTTTCAAGAGAGGTAGCGATTTCATCCCATTCTTTGTCCTGTAGCTTATAACGAATTGCCTGACTTTTCAAATATTTATACCACAACCCATCCCAATCTGCTTTTCCTTTCGCATATTCAGCATTTTCTCTGTCAAAATAATACTTCTCATCAACAGAGAAGTCCATTTCTTTCTTCAAAGAAGAGAGCAGGAAATTAATTCTGTTCAGTGCTCTTTCTCGCCTCACATGGTAAATCTGATAAGCAAAATTCAATTTACCTTTTCTGATATCATCATCAATTTTGTATCTGTACCTTTCGAAATACGCAATATCAGAATCTAAAAAGTATAACCTGCTGGGGTCGAGAGCCGTCACATAATTGTCATAAATCTTTGAGGATGTAGAGTCGTTAAGCGCAGCTTTTCTGTAATGATACCTGTTGAGAATGCTCAATATATACTGCATCTCAATCGGGTACTCTTCTTTGGGTTGTAAATAGACGAGCGAATCTTTCTTGTCGCTGTTTTGCGCTCTTAGATCTATGCCCGTAAATCCAGTAAATAAAACTAAACTTAATACTGCTATTATTAATCTGTTCATAAAAAATCCTTTACTCCTTTCCATTCTAACGCCTAATAACTTCTAAAGATATAGAAATATTACACGAATGGTGAATTCTAACCTTAATTATCTAAACGTTGATTCTGCAAAAAACGTGCGAATCTTATTTAAGCCAGTCAGGTTTGGTAGTTTTTATTTCAACTTTAAGATCATTTAACAAATTATAAAGTCCAAAATATGTCCTATTGATGTATAATGCATGTCGTGATCCTCTCGCCTGTCTTGAGTTTTTGAGCTCTTTCATATTTGAAAGCCTTTCGCTCAAATCAAAAATTTCTTTGAAGTAAGCATCATCAGCAAAATCAAAGGACTCACTATGAAATGGTCTGCCCAGCAAGCTGATCATCTCTTTGAAAACATTGATAAAAAACTTCTTATCTTTTTCACTATCAGTATCATAGATGATACCTAGCTCCAGAAATGCCTCTTCTATTTCAATATCGTTCTTGACAATATCTTTTCTGATGAGTTTGAAATATCCTTTGTAGAAATCTTCTGGTATTTCTTTCACACAGCCAAAGTCAATGACTCCCAGTTTACCATGAGGTTGCATGAGAAAGTTACCAGGATGTGGATCAGCATGTACCTGTTTGAGTTCATGAACCTGATGATCATAAAAGTCCCATAAACCCTGTCCTATTTTTTGTCTGGATTCATAATCAGGTTCGGTTTCCAGATATTCTTTCAGGTGCTTACCTTCAATCCAGTCCATCGTAATGATTCTTTCGGAAGAATACTCTGGATAGTATGAAGGAAAAACCAGGTTTTCAATATGACTGCAAGCTCCTGTAATGTCGGTGGATCTTCTTAATTCAAGGTTATAGTCCGTTTCTTCCAATAATTTTGATTCAACCTCTTCCAGGTACTGACCCAGTTCTTTTTCAGAAAGGTTGAATAATCTTAAAGCAAATGGTTTTACGAGTTTCAAATCCGAGCTTACGCTATTAGCCACACCCGGATATTGAATTTTCACTGCCAGTCTTTTCCCATCCAACCATGCCTCATGCACCTGACCAATCGAAGCAGCATTAATGGCATTTTTTGAAAACTTATCAAAAATATCGGAAGGACCTTTACCAAAATGTTGCTGAAAGGTCTTGACCACCAAAGGATAGGAAAGCGGCGGAGCGCTATACTGTGCCATAGCAAATTGATTTTGATAAGCCTGGGGCAACAGGTTTTTATCCATTGCCAGCATTTGAGCCACCTTCAGTGCACTTCCCTTCAATTCACTCAGCGATCCATAAATATCCTCCGCGTTATCCTTATCGAGCTCCTCTTTCGATAAATTTGGATCGATAATTTTCTTCGTATAATGTTTGATATAATTACCACCAACTTTCGCTCCTGTTTTAACGAATTTGGCGGCTCTCTGTACTTTTGTTGTTGGAATTGTTAATTGTTCTTTCATCGCTTTTCTTACCCTTTGTTTTGATATAAAAACTTTGCGAAATCAATGATGGAGTCCAAGGGTCCTTTTTCGATAAGATCCAAAGAAAGGTTGACGGCTTTTTCAACAGCTGCATCGGTATTTTCAAAACCTTTACTATCGTCGTTTTTCCAGAAATTCATAATGAATAACAGCTGCAGCCAGAAACCCTGCTTATATTGATCGGATATAAAAGGCCTTTTCGGTATTTCCCCTGTATCATTGCCCTCAATCATAAGGCCATGCACAAAGTCTAGATAGGCCATTTTCATGTTTTTGAAAGCAGGCTGTTCTTTAAATCCAGGCTTAGAATTGATTGTTTCCATCAGCACATAGCTCCTGTTGGCTTTTAAAACCTCGAGAAAGGTATAGTAAAATGAAAGCAGCTTCTCCCTCACATTAAATTCTCCATAATTCTCATCTGCATGTATGGCGTGAATGACGCTACTGATCATGTCTTCCCAAACCACAGCTTCAAGGCTATGAAATGAGCTGAAATGCTCAAAAAATTGCTCTTCTTTCATCTTTACAGACTTCATAAAAGCGAAAACAGATGCTGGCTGCTCGCCGTGCATCAATTTGTATTCTTTATAACTTTCTATGATTTTATCTCTACTGTTCGATTTGGACGTTGTGCCAGATTTTTGTGCTGTTTTAGCCATAATTGTGTACGGTTTTAAAGTCGTATACATATTATATCTTTTTTTGAACGTTTTAGTTTCAAAAAAAGGGCATTATTTGCTAATTTGTTATTGAATAGCAGATTGATCATCGGTTAAACTAAAGTCGCAAAAATGGTAAGTAGTTAATAATATGTCATTTAGTAGATGTTTATTGAATATTTCTGTTTATTTTGTCGTGGCTAATGGATCATCAAAGAAAGTACATATTGATGCTGTCTTGCCTCATTTTTTTATGGGTGACAGGAATAACTACTGCAACTGCTCAATCTACCGGAGTAGATAGTTCGGAAGTTACTCGGCTGAACAATGAAGCATGGCGACTCAGAAACACTTATCCTGATTCTACAGTATATTACGCTGAAAAAGCTGTTGATATAGCTTGGACAAATGGTCTCTACAATGAACAAATTCGTGGGTTAAACTACATCGGTGTTGGTCATAGAAATATGGGCAACTATGGCGAAGCATCAACCTACTACATGGCTGCCCTTCGTGCCAGCGATGAACATAACAACAGCAGACAAAAAGGCTACACGCTCATCAACCTCGGTAATCTATACATTTATCAAAAAGATTATGAACAGGCCAACATATACACTAAAAATGCGCTTAAAATAGCAAGAGAACTTGGCAATCAAGACATGATAGCCTATTGTTACCTCAATTTTGGGCGATGCTTCAGAAGTTTGCAGCAGTATGACAGTGCCGAAATAAGCTTTCAGGAATCTCTGAATATCAGAAATGCCATTAATGATACGGTAAGTGCTATTTCATTAAAAGTAGAAATAGCTGAAGTTTTCAGGCTTACCGGTGATCTCGAACAATCTCTGACTTATTACAGATCGTCGCTGGACGATATTAATAACATTCGCAACTACGGTGCCTTGTCTTACGCTCATAATAACATGGCGAAGATTTACCTGGAGATGGATAGCCTCCCTCAGTCCCTGGTTTATGCAAACTCTGCTCTCCACGTAGCAGAATCCTTAAAAGACAAATATGATCGCCAGAAAGCACTGGAGAGCCTTTCTAAAATTTATGAGGCAAAAAAGGACTATCCTAAAGCGCTTGAATTCATGAAAAGGTTTACTGATGCGAAAGATTCTATTTTTAACGAAGAAAGCACCAGGAACGTAGAGAGAAAAATTTTCACTTACGAAAGTGATAATATCAAAAAGGAAAAGAAACGGCTGGAAGAAAGTAATGAACAGATCAAGCTGATGATTGCTCTGGCGATCACAGCAATTATATTGTTGCTGGTGATTATTGTAGTGATTTTTAATGCCTATCACACCAGAAAAAGGCTGAATTACGAAATCACACAACAGAAAGATCAGATTGAACAGGATAAAAACCTGATTGAAAAACAATCTAAAAAGCTGGAGGAACTTGACAGAGCAAAATCAAGGTTTTTCACCAACATTTCGCATGACCTCAGAAGTCCGCTGAGTCTGATAATCGGTAATCTGGAAAATGTGCTCGAAAATGAAGACAATTATCTGAGTCCTGTCTCGAAAGAAAATCTGGATACCGGCTTTAAAAACAGTAAACGATTACTCTATCTGGCCGATGAAATCAATGAACTGACCAAACTGGAAGAAGGAAAACTGGTTCTGGAAAAAGAGGTGGTAGACATTGAAGTTTACATGCAGTTGCTGGTTAAGATGTTTAGTTCTGCTGCAGAATACAAAGAAATTGACTTGCAGTTTAATTCAGAGATAAAAGAAGAAACCTTACTGGAAGTCGACCCAAGGCATTTTGAAAAGATCATCTACAATCTCATTTCAAATGCCATTGAGCATACTCCGAACAACGGAAAAGTTGCAGTTTCCCTCCATCGGGAATCTAAAAATCTGGTATTGGAAATTTCAGATACAGGAGAGGGAATTTCTCCTCAGAGTTTGCCCTATATATTTGATAGATACTATCAGTCGCCTACCAACCAATTCAGGATGAGAGAAGGGCTTGGTATTGGTTTGGCACTTGTTAAAGAATTGGTAGATCTGCATCAGGGAGAGATTAAAGTGAGAAGCAAGGTTTCCGAAGGAACAACCTTTTGTATTTCCCTACCAATAGAAAGTTCGCTATCGATTGCTGATAGTGCTACACCACAGGGATCAAATTATATCAAAGAAAAAAATCATTTGTGGAGTGAGCTATTGAAGAAAAATCAACTGGCTCAGCAGCACGTAAACCTGACCATTAACAACCTCGAAAAAGATAAGACCAAGACCATCCTGTTGGTAGATGATCATCCGGAGGTTAGAGAGTATATCAAAAACCTTTTAGTTGAGTATTTCGTCATTCTGGAAGCCGGGAACGGACAGGAAGCTCTTGAGGTGTTGAGAAGTCATGACATCAATTTGGTCATTACTGATTTGATGATGCCGTGGATGGATGGTTTCGAACTACTGTCTGCAATGAGAGAAGACTCTTCATTCAGCAAAATTCCTGCTTTAGTAGTTTCTGCGAGGACTAATGATGAAGACAAAAGAAAGGTTCTATTTAGTGGTATTAACAATATATTATATAAGCCATTTGATAAAAAAGAGCTTTTACTAAGAATCAACAACCTGATTACTTTTAAAGACCACATTGAGCAGGATAGCGTTGATAAGCTCCTGATCTCCAATAGTCAGACCATTGATGATGTAGAAAAAGGTATTCTCGAAAAAATTGATTCTCTCATCATAGAAAACATCAACAATCCTTCACTATCCGTTAATGACCTGGGCGATGTACTGGCTGCCAGCGAAAGGAAAGTCTACAGGATGATCAAAAAGCTCACAGGCATGACTCCATTGGAATATATCAAGGAAGTCAGATGGAAATACCTTGAGGTACTGATACGCGAAAAGAACGTTAAAAATGCCACTGAGGCGGCCAAGTCAATCGGCATTAACAACGTGACCAAATTCAAACAGCAGTATGAAAAGAAATTTGGTAAAAAAATAGATGCTGTATTGGATTATGGCCTGGACTAAGCAGGAAATCAAAATTCCTGGTTAAAAAAAATCACTGAACATTCGGGTAAAAAAGTGCAATTTTTTAGATTGCGATTACATTTAAACTTACGATATCTTATATGGGAAGAGCATTTGAATTCCGGAAAGCAAGAAAAATGAAAAGATGGGGCCAGATGGCAAAAACCTTTACCAGAATTGGTAAGGATATTGTCGTTGCTGTAAAAGCAGGTGGACCTGATCCGGAAACGAATGCCAGGCTGAGGGCTGTTATCCAAAATGCGAAAGCTGCTAATATGCCAAAGGATAACGTGGAAAGAGCTATTAAACGGGCAACCTCGAAAGATGAAGGAGATTACAAAGAGATCGTATACGAAGGTTATGGCCCTTTCGGTATTGCGATAGTGGTGGAATGCACCACCGATAACACAACCAGGACAGTAGCTAACGTAAGGAGTTATTTTACCAGATCAGGAGGTTCGTTGGGTACAACAGGCTCTCTGGATTTTCTCTTTGAAAGAAAGTGTATATTCCGTGTAAAGGAAAAAGAGGGATTGGATTTGGAAGAGTTAGAGCTGGAACTAATAGATTTTGGTGCTGACGATATTGGCCAGGATGAAGGAGAAATCATCATTTATGGTGAATTTGAATCCTATGGATCGATCCAAAAATACCTGGAAGAGAATGATTTTGAAATCATCAACTCCGAGTTTGAAAGAATACCGACGGATGCCAAAACCTTAGATGAAGAGCAGGAAGCTGAAATAGAAAAGCTTTTAGATAAGTTTAATGAAGATGATGATGTACAGAACGTTTTTCACAACATGAAATAGTCAGTTTTCGTGTATTACATCATATGATAAAAAATTCTCGATTAATTAGATTACTTTTGCGATTGATTAAGTAAAAAAATAATTTTTTCGCTTAGTTATGGTTAAATTCGAAGGTATCATTTGAAGATATCACGAGAATTGTTAACAGATTATCAGCAGCTTAGGAAACATTGCAAAAGTTATTAACAAAAGATTATCAGATTTTATATACCCCTCGTGAAGATCAGTATGATGAGATTCTTCAACTCGCATCATTAAATCTCAATTGTAAATATGTTGCACTTAGTATCAAAAGTGAAAATGGATTTTGGCTCAAGTCTAAGATAGGTTTTGATTTCGAGGAAGTTTCACATGATGATTCTTTCTGGCAATATCAATCGGGAGATAACTCGGAGTTATTGATTATCGATGATTGTACAAAAGTAGAAGGTCTCAAAGAAAACCCACTTGTAAAGTCCGACCCGGGTGTTATTTTTTACGCTGGCTCCCCAATTTTAGACAACGATAATGAGCTGCTAGGGGTACTATCCGTATTCGATATTCAGCATAAGACTATCAGCGAAGATCAAAGAAAAACACTCAAAATTTTATCAAGACAGGTGTTGCGTTTGCTGGAAGCTGGTAAAGAAGAGATAAGACTCGCACAAACTACCACAGAACTACAGGAAACTAAGCATCAGTTAAAGGAAAGTGAAAAGTACTTTAAATCACTGATTGACAATGCCGGTGATATTCTCTATGAAATCAGCAGTGCGGGTAAGTTTATTTTTGTCAATCAATTATTTGAGAAAATTTCCGGTTACACAGCTGATGAGGTGATTGGCAAGTCTTATTGGGAAATTGTTGAAAAACCCTACAGGAGCGAACTGCAAGAGTTTTACAGCAAGCAAGCCAAAGACCTTAAAAGTATATCTTACTATGAATTTCCGATCACCTCCAAAAGTGGAAAACGCTGCTGGATTGGTCAAAATGTGCGAATGAACTTCTCCGGAAGGAAAGTCGTAAAGACCATTGTGGTTGCCAGGGATATTTCAGAACAAAGAGAAGTAGGCCGAAAACTCAATAAATACAAAAATGGGTTAAGGCTTATTAATTACATTGCTTCCAATAATCAATTTAGTGTCGATGAACAGATAGATATGGCACTGGAGGTCGGCAGAAACTACCTCAGTTTGGACGTGGGGATCATTGGTCAGGTAAAAAAAGACAATTTCAAACTTAAATATATTCGGATAGACTATACAACTACCGAAATTAAGTTAAAAGAGGAATATAAACTCAATAAGGTTTTCAGTGACATCACTTTTAATAAAGATGATGTAGTTGCCTATCATAATATTGGACAGTCGGAGCTGAAAGATCATGTCTGCTATCTTGACACCAGTATTGAAGCATATATAGGTATACCATTTTATGTAAAAGGAAAAAAGCAGGGAACAATCAGTTTTTTCTCCCTGAAACCTAAAAGCGACCCTTTCGACGAAAATGAAATAGATTTCATTCGGTTATTTTCTAAATGGATAGGATTTACGCTCGAACGTGAGTCTACCAACAAGTCCATGCTATCTGAACAGGACATGCTACGGTCATTTGCCACCTTCTCTCCTGCCGCGATAGCCATGTTCAACACCAACATGGAATATATTGCCATTACAGACAAATGGCGAGAATATAATGGATTGGGAGATCTGGAAATCATTGGAAGAAACCACTATGTCGTAGAAGGAGATGTAAAGGAGGAATGGCGTCCATTACATATGAAAGCGTTGCAGGGCGAAGTGATCAAAGTGAATCATGATACGTTTTTCAACTGGAAAAAAGAAAAGAGACAGGTTAAATGGGAAGCCCGTCCGTGGTACAATAACGACAATGAAATCGGTGGAATCATTATTTTCTTTGAAGATATTACTGAACTGACTATCAAAGAAAATGAGTTAAAACAGGCTAAAATTGCAGCTGAGGAGGCTTCCGCAGCAAAAGATCAGTTTCTTTCCACTATGAGTCATGAAATCAGGACGCCGCTCAATGCGGTCATCGGTGCGAGCCACCTGTTGTTGCATGAGTCACCGCGCGAGGATCAGAAAGAGAACCTGTTTTTAATGAAAAACAGTGGTGAGCATTTGCTTGCACTTGTGAATGACATTCTGGATTTTAATAAGATTGAGGAAGGGCAATTGAAGCTGGAAAATACAACTTTTGACCTGACCACATTACTTGATACTGCAAGAAATACCCTTCGTTATCTGGCAGACGATAAAAATATAGAGCTGAAGTGGCTGATACCAGAAGATCTTCCGGATGCAGTGATCGGTGATCCTACCCGACTGAGCCAAATCATTATCAACCTGATGGGCAATGCCATCAAATTTACCAGCCACGGTTTTGTAATGCTGAAGGTAACCTTACAGAAAAACCTTACCAAAAAGGCCCGACTGCTATTCGAAATCAAAGACAGTGGCATAGGGATTTCTAAAGAAAAACAGCAGAGCATTTTCAATACATTCACTCAGGCTGATACGGATACTACCAGAAAATATGGTGGTAGTGGCTTAGGTCTTGCTATCACTAAAAAATTACTGGAAATGATGGATAGCAGGATTTCCGTTGAAAGTGAACTGGGTGTAGGATCTACATTTTTCTTTACGGTAACCCTCAAAAAGGGTAATTCTGAAATGCTTGAAAAGCAGATTTCGGTTAGCCAATCAGCAATCCAGGGCAGACCTAATAAGAAGATACTCCTGGTCGAAGACAATGAGGTCAATAGAATTCTGGCCACTAAATTCCTGGTGAAATGGGGCATGCAGGTAGAAAGTGCTGAAAATGGTCTGGTCTGCCTGGATAAAATAAAATCAAAGGATTTTGATCTGATCCTGATGGATTTGCAAATGCCTGAAATGGATGGCTATGAGGCCACTAAAATATTACGGCAAAGCCAAGATAGCTATTATAAAAACATTCCGATAATCGCCCTAACAGCGGCCGCTTTGATAGAGGCTCAGCAGAAAGTAAAGGAAGTTGGTATGAACGATTTTGTTACTAAACCCTTCCACCCGAAAGAGTTCAGAGACAAGCTGGAAAAGCATCTGAAACCAAGTGTAGAAGACAAATAATATCATCTGCTAAACAGTATGGACAAAACCATTCACGGTTTCAAAATATCAGGAATATCAGTCCCGTTAATGAGTGGTTTTTAGTATCTTTAATTATAGAATTTCTCACATATAGATCGATATTATGATACTGATTTCACCAACGAAAACAGAATCTAACCAGCGAATCATCTACGGAATTAAGAAAGGAGATAAACAAGTGATTGAAAAAGTATATAATGAGTACTTTTTTATCATTGCCAATTACGTCAAAAAAAATTCAGGAAGTTTAGAAGACGCCAAAGATATATTTCAGGAAGCCCTCATTGTTATTTATCACAATGCTGCCAAAGAGAGTTTTAAGTTGGACTGCAAATTCTCCACTTATTTGTTCTCTATCTGTAAGAATATTTGGTTAAAAACCTTGAGAGACCGGCCTGAGAAAGTTTCGGATTTAACTCATTTACATGAGCTAAGCTCGGACTTAAATACTGATGAAGCAATCAGAGAAGCGGCATGCTATAACCTGTATTTGAAAAAATTTAGTACCTTGAGTAAGAAGTGTCAGGACATGCTGAAAATGTATTTTGCTAAAATAGACATGAAATCTATCGCAAAATCATTAAACTTGTCTAGCGAAGCTTATGCTAAAAAGAAAAAGTTTAAGTGTAAAGAGCAATTAATTAAAAATATTAAAGAAGAGCTTTTGAGCAATAAACTGCTACAGGATGAGTACTGTAAATAAATACAAGCTGTGGATTGGGCCTTATCTACGAGATGAGTTAACCGACGCACAAAAGAGTGAATTTGAAATGGTTCTTGATTCGAATGAAGAACTGAAAAAAGAATTTTCTCTGCAAAAGGATGTGATTGACACGATCAACAAAAAAACTGAATTTGACGATTTTAAGGATGCACTGAATCAGGCTCAAAACAGTTTCTTTGACAAGCATAAAAAAAAAATAGCTGAAATTTTCCTGTTGAGTTGGATTTTCGCAGCATGAATTTATAATCACAAAATTACTTTCAGTCAGATTTTCTCAATTTTTCAATTAGCGGTCTCTCGAAAAGATTGAATAGCAATAATTAGTGAAAGCTCGTCGGATAAGCTTTCTCATTATCACTAATCCTTACTAATTACGATATTCACAACATTTACTCATTGGCAAACAGCTGCTGGACATCTTGTAATCCCATTGGAAAAAAAGAATAGTATTCAACGGCATTCCCCGGAAAGACATTGGTGAGTTTCAGCACACTGGTTTTTCCATAATTCATCAGATTGTAATAATTATCCTGCATATTTTCAGGCAGGTGCTTTCTGATGTGCCTGGAAACGTGGTGCTGTCCTTCAAATGAAACATCCAGTTTTACAGCTTTGAAATAGTCGCCCCTTCCCTCATTTAACCGATTGTAATCTATGTTTTTTGACTGATGTGGATAAAATGCAACATTTGAGTTGACCAGGTCATTGAGCCCATAGTATCCCTCCTCTGCAAAATCGATCACGAGATTACCATATCCTGACGACACTGAAAGGGCACAGTTTTCTGAAAAGGCTGTTTCGGTAACAAAGTAGATTTCTTTGAAATTAAACTCTTTGCTAACGAATTTCTGCAGTATCTGATCAGACAGTTGATGGAAATTTTCAAATTCCCTGGATTCAATTTCCGAGTTTCTGAAAAAGTAGCTTCCGGGCTTTTTAAATTCGGCTATCAGTGCCTGCCTCGAGTCTTCGATGTAAACATTTTCCCACTCCAGTGCTGCTCCTCTCGATTTGAAGGTTGTATTTACCTCATATTCGCTTTGCCAGATTTCCTCCGGCTGAGTAGCTTTTTTGGTCACTCTGACAGGTTGGTCAAAGTCGAAGAACTCTTCATTTCCTTTGAGAGATCCAAGTTTAAAAAGGTTCCCGTTTTCGATGAGAAAAAAGTCTCCTATTTCAAGCGAAATACCAAACGGAAATGCTGGTAAAAAGCCATTGGTTTTTAAAAACACATCATTGAAGTATTTATTGAGTGAATTTTTCATCGTAAAAATATTTAGGGTAAAATTCTGATAGCAGGTCCAAAGGTTCCTGATTCATCGAAAGTAGTTTCTAATGAGCTTTTGGTAAAATCAGAATCCAACCGGAAGAATGTTAACCTATTCTTCCGGTGTAGATTATGAGTTACATAAAAGTCAGTCTAACCTGATACTGCAGCTTCCGCCGCTTTGAGTGCAGACTCTAATGTAGCTAACTCGGCAGTCGCCTGATCCATATCTTCTTTGGCTTTTGCCACCTCATTGTTTACATCATCAACGGTGTTCGTTAAGAGATCCTTCTGATCTTTTGATTCTGTCAATGACCGATGAAGTGATTTCTCCAAAGGCACATGTCCGTTTCTGTAACTTTTTTTAGTGGAAGTCAGATTCATATCATGGCTGATATCCTTGCGTAGTGAACTAGGGTCCACCACCATTGAGATAGCCAGATTGATGTCATTGACTGTTAACATCGTAGAATTATTCGCCTGATTTGAAGCTCCTAATGATGCCAAAGCATTGGTCAAAGCCGTGATGACCAAGGTCACAGCATTATCTGCATCCTTGGCGGCTTTCGTAGCGTCGTTTACTAAATCGTTAGACAACAGCTGATTTGCTGCCTTTCGCTGTACAATGTATGAACTGGTCAGATTAATCGCATCTGCCGCTCTGATCGTCTGATCAGTCACCTGCTGCCATTTTTCTATCATCAGTTTCACCTGATCGTCAGATATCTGGGCGATTTCATTAGTAGAATTAGCCGTATCCTGTAAGGCAATCAGGCTCGATTTTAGCTTGAGCAAAAGATCCCAATTGGTCTTTTTTGCTGTGTAATCAGCTTCAGCCAATGCAAGCAACTGATCGAACATTTGTTGTTTGGCTACAAAAGATTCATATGAAGCAGTGGCTTTTGATTTAGTATTCGTAGCTGTTTTCACCTCATTTTTTAATTTATTGATGGTAACAGTCTTGCTGCGGGTAATATCCGCATATCTTGTTTTTTTAGTTTTCATCTTTACCTAGTTTGATTGTTAGCATTAAGTCCTGTGAATTTTACCGGGTGCGAAAACTTAGAGTAAACGCATTGATACTGCGGTTCAACATCAGATCTGTCATCTTTGATTACAGAGAATACCAGCGCTGTGTATTCCTGATCCGGAATCAGTATATCACCGTAGTTATTAGTGAAATCACCGGAATCGTTTTCTGCTTCATAATAGAAGCTACCATCCTTGTTATCGCCTTCGTCCTTCTGGAATTTTTTGATCTCCTCATCAAGATTTTCTATTTCCTTCGGAATTGTCTTTAACTCAGCCTCATAGATTTGATTTTCCAGTTTGATGATTGTCACCTGACTATTCATATCATTGATTTTAGCCAACCTCTCAGTATTCTGATTGTTCTTATCTCCAATCGCTTTGTTGTTACTTTCGATAGTTTGAAGATTTTGAGTGATCTTATCTACAGCTTCTTTTTGTTCAGCCAGGAGATCTTTTGGGAGATTCGCCTGTAGGCCCAACATATATTCCAGGTCAAGAATAAATCGCTCTTCCCTCAGAATTTCCGATAGCACTTCGTACATCTCAGTAGTCTGAATGAGTAATTCCTCATTCTGCTTTTCCAGTTCCAGGATCTCCTCATCTGCTTTGGTAATCTTATTCTGAAGATCAAGGACTTTTTTATCCAGTGAATCTACCCGCTTATTATTGTCCTGAATTTGCGCTTTCAGTTTGGCTTCCTCTTCCTTCTGCGCTTCTCTTCTAAGAATCAGCGATTCAACATACTTGCTTTCCTTCGATCTTTTCGCTGTCAGGCAGTAAGCCTCCGGTATACTCTGAAGAATGATGCTATCGAGGTAGAAGTCACTAATCTTGCTTTTGTATTTCTCATTCAACTTCATGACACTGGCCTTGTAAGCGATTTCAGCATTTGAAACATTAGTTTGAGCGATTCCAATCTTTTTTTCAAGCGCCTGCATCTTTTTGGCATCTAATCCTTGAGCAGCTGCAGTATTATAAGCTTCTTCAGCTATTTCCAACTGCATTTCAGCCTCGTTTAAGGTTGCTCTGTTGCTGTTAACCGTTTCTACCTGATGCTGAATT
This sequence comes from Bacteroidota bacterium, assembly GCA_038525605.1. Lineage (GTDB taxonomy): Bacteria > Bacteroidota > Bacteroidia > Cytophagales > Cyclobacteriaceae > JANSWY01. The sequence goes on along the minus strand of JBCBHL010000097.1, from coordinate 3,827 downwards.
TGGAGATTCTCACACAAAGCTTCCTTATTCTCATTGCTAAACAGAAAGACTCTGAACTCCATGAACATATCCAGGTCTACTGTATTAGGCAAAATCATTTTATCCTTAGCAACTTCAAAAGACACTCTGACGGTTTCTTTATCGTCTTTTGCGCTAAAGCTAAGATGGATTTTATTGGTAGAGTTGCAATAATCCGTGTCGGTTGCAGGCGCAGGAGAAGGCAAGTCTGCTCTATTAGTAAACAAATCAGATGCAAGACTTAGGTAACCTTCCGTATCACCTGTATTTGCCTGATAATCTGAAGTATATATGGCATAAACAAAAAAACCATAGGACTCACCCCTTTTTACTGGCTTGCCTGTGTAGTCATAAGCAATGTACTCAAGTGTTTTACCATCAGAGTCTTTATGCTGATCTACGGGATGCATAGCAAAATACTCTGTTAGGTAGTACTGTGTGCTATAGTTTTGTAAGCCTTTGGGTTTAACGCGTACATAGCGATTGACCTTCTGCCCGTTAACCTCAGTGTTTCTCACAGCCTTGGCAATCTGAATATCAAATGACGGTACTTCATCTGCTGGCACAATCAACACCCTGTATTCATCAATAATTCTGGTGGTTTTAGGAGGTTTGTCATTCGTTTTGCAAGGATCACCACTTACATCTGTTTCCGATTCCTTAAACGCGTTAAAACTCAATTTGAACTGATCGCCAAATTCAGAATCGCCGGGAGTCATTATCAAGTTATAATTTACTTCCTGATTCATAAACTTAGCTGCATCTTTCAAAGCTTTCTCTTCGGATGTAGCGATGTTTAAGGCTCCTGCTTTCTGGCTTTCGGACTCAATGGCATCAGAAAGATCACCCAGATCAGAATTCACTTGATCCTGCAGCGTAGAAAACCCTGTCTCAAGCGCAGCATCCAGGTTTTGCATATCTGTCTTCACAACACCAGCCTGGGTCACCACATTGGCAGCTCTTGACTGTGAAGCGTCTATCGTGGTATTAAGGGATATCAAAGTAGCTTCCTCAGCACTTTTCGCAGCAATAGAAGTCAATGAGTTGGCCTGTTGAGCCATTTCTTTGATCTTATCGTGATTATCGACACTGGTGGCCACAGCTAGTACAGCAGCTGTATCTGCCCACAGGTTCGTAAGCGCATTGGCAGCTGTCTGGAAGCTGGAAGCTGCGGTAGATACAGTACTGGTGGTGTTACCGGTATCGAGTGAAGCCGTATTGGCATCATTTACAATGTTTTCAGTAACTCTGTATATATCAGCGGCAGCCCTAAATTGCTTACCTGCTACCTTACTCTTAGTCTGATCAACATCCAGTTTATCCTGAGTTTTCTCAGTGATACCATGCGCATAGTATAGATTAATTTTAGAAGAATCGACCAGATTTCCTTCTGTCAATTCTGAGGCCTCAAGCTGGTTCGTGACCTGCTTCAGTGCCTGTTCAAGTTCACTATTATATGTATTACTCATAATTTTACATGCTTAATAATTAACAAAATCCAAATGGCAGATATACTCCTTCTCATTGCCTCATACAGAATACGGTGACAGCTTAAAAAGTAGCATATTCCGCGTTTTTCATTTAACTGAGCAGATTCCGGAGGGGTAAAGTCCTCTCTAGCTGCTATTTTGAAATTCATTTAGATTCATCATTAAAAATTTATTTATAACGTACGACCGTATTTTTGATACTCTTTTCGAATGCCTTCTATCAGATCAGGTTCTGTCACCACGAATGACTCTCGAGTCATCGCTTTTAGCAGACCAAACCGGAAGACATTTATTGCTGAACCTCCGGACAACTCATAATTTGAAGCCAGTTGCTGAAGAGAACAGTTTGCATCCAGCTCCACTTCGGAACTGAACATATTTTCCCACAATTGCAGCCTTTGATTTTCATCGGGCATGGGGAAATAAATCATCGATTGAAATCGTCTTGAAAAAGCTTCATCAATGTTTGATTTTAAGTTGGAAGCCAGGATTACTACGCCAGGAAAAGCTTCTATCCTTTGCAGCAGGTAAGCGACTTCCTGATTGGCGAATCGATCATTGCTGGAATTTGTCTGTGTCCTTCTCCCAAATAAAGCGTCAGCCTCATCAAAGAACAAGATCCAACTTCGTTTCTCAGCGTAATCAAAGACCCTGGAGAGGTTTTTCTCAGTCTCGCCAATATACTTGGAAACAATCATCGATAAATCGATTCTATACACCTCTCTGTTCGTTTCCTTACCAATCAATGTAGCTGTAAGTGTTTTACCAGTCCCGGGGGGGCCATAAAACAAACATCTAAATCCAGGTTTGATGTATTTCTTCACTGCATTCAAATCACGTAGAGTGCTTTCTCCATTGATCCAGGTACACATGTAATCTATCTCCGACCTTACCGATTCTTCCAGCACCAGGTCAGACCATTCCATATGTGTTTCAATTTTCCTTGCCGGAAATACATCAAGAGATTCAGGACCTGCTTTTACCCCGGTGACAAAATAGTCCCTGTAAACCGGATTAAGAGAGAGGCTCTTACTGAAGAATGGCTCATTGTTTTCTTCCTGAAATTCTCCCACTCTCACAATATCTTCCTCAATCAGAAATGCACCGGCGGCAAACAAATCCAACAGCTGGTGACGTCTGTCCAGGTCACCACCGGATAAAACAAAATTTGCAGTTTCGACTGTGGGTAAAAAACCACCATAGTACTTTCCGGCAACACCTCCAAACTCTGTGAAAGGTCTGTCGAAATTTGAATTCTTTGTAAAGAAAATATCCAGGATCTCCGGCCTATAGTGAGGCACTAAAACAAGCATCATTACTGCTCGTTCTGCATCAGATAAATTATTAGAATCTATCAAAAACTGATAAGGAGAGTCTGCACTTTCCACCTCTGGGGCAAGAGGAATTACCACGTCATCTTGGTCACCAAAGTAACTATGAAAGCGTACCTCTAGAAGTTCAGTGAACCATCGAATTTCCTGATCAATTACTACAATATTTTTACTGATATCATTCATCTCCAGATAACATATAGTGGTTTCTTCATCCATGAATAAGTGATGTGACTTAGTGAGAATGGCAACTGATCCATCAGGATGTCATAAGCTTTTTGTTCAACTGTCAATTCGAATGAATCTTCCTTTACTAAAAGCTTACCTTCTCTCCATAACCAACCACCCCTTACACCATCATGAGTACTGTTTGAGATCTTAGTCCAATGAGCAATAAATGCATCCAGCATACCCGATGCAGTATCTCTCATAGCATCCGTAATCTCAAGGTCAAAATCTATGATTTCATCAACGTTCAACCCACACAAAATCTTGTTTAAAGTCAAATTTTCTTCATCGTATGACTCATCATTCAGTAGTATATAATTCAGATATATCGCTGCTTCCTTCCTGGCTTTCAAACTTCTAAAATCCCCGTCTTCGAAAAGACCAACTCGGTCGAATAAATGGCCAAGATATGGGTGCAATAAAACCAGACCAGCATTGCGCAAAAACAAAGGATCTTCCAACGATTCATGAACACTTTCCTTTTCCATTTTAATTAACTTTTTCAGCACCTCCTTATCCTCACTTTCCTGATCTGAAGAGACGACAGATTGTTCCGAAACTGTTGATTCCAAAACCTTAATATCATTATTAATATTCCCATATACCGGTAGCGAAAAAGTGGTCAAGCTAAATAGACAATCCGCCTCATTATTTCTGATGGCAGCATAAAGCTTGTTAACCAACTTTCTGATTTTAAAATCAGATTTTCGATAGATCGAGGAAAGGATAATTTCCCTAAAAGATCTCATAGTCCTATCAT
>JBCBHL010000096.1:0-20765 GCA_038525605.1 Bacteroidota bacterium | reverse complement strand
GTGTGGGTCTTACAGGTTTTGATAATAAACATCTACATAGCTATCCTTATTAAAGTCCGCTACTGCATAACTGCCATTCGTAATCTGATCTAAAGGAGAAACTCTATTATCAAAACCTGTAAGACCATCACTTCTCAAATACTGATTTTCAAATAAGCCACCGCTTGTCGACCCTCCAATTAATATATCAGGATATTGATCTCCATTGAAGTCCGCTATTCCGACTTGCCCACTTGCAAAGGCAGTCAGGCCGATGTTCGATAGGGAAAACACACCATTTTCATTGCTGTAATACAGTGATTGAAAGCCTGAGTCACTAATTCCCGTCATCACAAAATCGAGTGAACCATTCAAATCAATGTCGCTCACTGCTATCTGGTTGAAAGCAGTTGCAATAAAACTGTTTGCAGAAGCTGAGAAATTCCAGTTGCCCTCATTGAGATAAACCTCGGTAACCCTGTTTGCCGCATTTCCTATTCCTGATAACAAAACATCAGCCAAACCATCGCCATTAAAATCTGCCGCTTTGATCGCACCATTTGCTAGTCCCGGCAGTGAAATCGTCTCGTTGATCAATTCCCCATTTTCATTGCGATAAGCAACAGTCTGTCTGTTTGATGAATCGTCCCTCCCCGAATAGATCAAATCTATATCTCCGTCCTGATCAAAATCTTTCAGGGCAAAGTCTCCGTCTTTCAATTGAACCAGGCCTGTTACCGACCCGGTAAAGCTCCCATCGCCATCGTTTGCATAATAAGTGGTATTGGCCTGTCCGGCACCATCTTCTCCACTGACAAATAGATCAATAAATCCATCATGGTTCAAATCTGCCAGGCCAAACTGCATATTTGCAAGCGTTGAAATACCTGCCGAAGAGGCGGTAAAACTACCATCACCGATATTAAGAAAGACATTGAAGTAATCGGCACCTATATCAGTTTGACCACTGACCAGTAAATCCACAAACCCATTGTTATCCAAATCAGACCACTCAGCCTTGCTATTGGTTAAAGCTGGCAAACCCGGGATCGGCTGCTCTGAAAACTGCTGTGCCATGAGCATGGTATGTAGTAGTAAACTACTTGTCAACAATAAAATATGTTTTTTCATTACCTGACTATGATTTTATTTACTTTGGTTGATTTTCCTGATCTTGTAACGACCAGATAAACCCCTGGCGTTACATCACCTAAATTGATATCAAACTGATAGGTATATTGTGACTTACCCTCAAGTGTTTTTAGCAGGCCTCTGTTACTAAAGCCATAAATTGAGACTTCCACATCAGCTCTCTGATCCAGTTTGACGATCAATTCAAATTGTCCATTGTTCGGAACCGGAGAAACGACTGTCTCCTCTATTGCTGTTTCCCTGATTTGGGAAGATCTGTCTGCTAATTCTCCGGACCTTTCATTCTTTTCAAGTACCTCAAAATGCTTTTCAATGTAATCGTTACATCCCTGGTCTGTTGCCATCATGCCGATGGTATAAATACCGGGTTCGTCAAAGATCAATTCCTGGATGATCGCATCGTCATCTCCGGTCAATCGGGTGACCCCTTCAGGGAAAAACCAACTGATTTCTCCGGGAACAGGCCAGGAAACATCGATGACAACCAAAGTGTCCCGGGCAAAAATGTCGGTGTCAAAAACAAAATCTGCTGTGAGGGGATTTTCTTCAATCTGTACTTCAACAGATTTTTCAGCAAAACATCCTTTTTCTGACTGAACTACCACCCGGTAAATACCTCTGCTATCTGCCTCAACCACCTGATCACTACTAATTAATTCATCATTTAAATACCAGTGATATGAGGCCCAGTCGCCAGCATCTAGTGGAATACTTGATCCATTACAAAGGGAGATTTGCGTTTCATCAAGAGTAGTTATAAACAACTGCAAAGGATCCTCCAAAGTGAAATCGAAGTTTCTGAAGCAACCGTTCGAATCAGTAACTGTCACAGAATAGCTGCCCGCACTCAGATTGGTGATCGCATTGTCAGCTTCATTGTCATGATCCCAACTGTAGGTGTAGGGGGCTGTTCCTCCTATTATATCAAAACTGATTTGACCGTCAGTCCCTTGAAAACACTGAGGATTCTGAATTGACAGATTTACAAGGCCAATAGGGTTAGGAGTCCCTACAGCATAGCTTTCCATTATCTGACAACCTTTACCGTCAGTGATAGTTACCTCATAATCTCCTGTGGTAAGTCCATCAATAGTGGATTCACTTTGAGCCGATGTTTGCTGTCCATTTGACCATTCGAAGGCGTATTCACCATTACCACCAAAAACACTTACAATGATGGCCCCATCAGCAGCCCCATCGCAGGAGACATCAGTAATTTCCACATCATCAACAAGTAAAATTGATGGCTCTACAACCGATACAGTTTGACTGATCGCACATCCATTTTGATCGGAAACGCCTACTAAGTAATCACCTGCAATCAAACCAGCAGCCGGGAAGTCGGTTGCTGCTCCGTCGAGAGTGAATGTGTAGATACCATTCCCTCCATTTACCTCCAGGGCTATCTGTCCGTCATCTCCATCATTGCAACTCACAGGGGTCGCTGAAATACTGGTAAAAACCAATGGATCAGGACTTGTTACTTCCACATCTCCACTGATACTACAACCATTTTCATCTTCAACAATGTATTCATAATTTCCAGCAGCCAACAAAGAAGGACTGAAATCATCAGCCATTTCGGCAATCTCATTACCAGCCAAAAACCAGGAAACTGATTTCTCACCAGTACCACCACTCACTTCGATGCTGATCGTGCCATCGGTGTTTTCAAAACAGCTCACCGGACTACTTGCCATTGAGGTGACGATCAATGCCGGGGTTTCCGGAATTGTTACAGAACCTGCAAAACGACAGCCATTCTCATCCAGTACCGTGAAAGTGTGTTCGCCTGCGGTTAATCCAGCAGCAGTGAAACCTACGTCACCATTCGACCAGTTAATCAAAGGGTTAGTGGTATTTATCAAGCTGATGTTAACACTTCCATCGGATGCTCCATTGCAGGAAGGTGGACTGATCATTGTTTCTGCTAACTCAATTGGCAATTGATCTGCCAGCTCAAAATCAAAAGTATGCTGACAACCTCCAATTAAATCATTTACAGTAACTGAGTACGTTCCGACGCTAATGCCATTAATGCTTTTGCCTTGCGTTCCATTATCCCAAATCAACTCAAATAATCCACTGCCTCCCGATACCTCAACGGTTAAGCTTCCGTCATTCCCATTGAAACAGGTCGGTAATCTACTCTCAGACAATTCTGCTGTAATTTCATTCGGCTCTTCCAGAGTAATACTTTTTGTAGTTGAACAAACGCCGTTTTGCTCGTCTGAAATAGTGACCTGGTACGTACCTGAACAAAGTCCAGAAATTCGACTGCCTTCCATTCCGTTGTTCCAATCGACTGAATAGTTTCCACTGCCACCGGATACAAGCACTTCTATGAGCCCATCGCAAGCTTCAAAACAATTCGGGTTTTGTTGTTCTATGATTTCTATGGAAAGCTGCGGTAGCGCATTTATCTCAAAAGGATATTCAAGAGTAGTTCCAATCGCATCTCTGATAAGGACCATATAATGACCAACAGGTAAATTTTGAGCTGTAGCGAGATCTGCTTCTATTTCATTGCCATCGATGTCCTGCCATTCAGTCGTATATGGCTCAATTCCTCCCTGAACAGCTATTAAAACCGCTCCATCACTACTAATCGAACAAGTTGCATCAGCAATAGAAGCACTCACTTCAATAGGTTCATTTTCGCCAATGCTCACAAGTACTGTGTTTGTTGTACATGTACCATTAGTTGCGCTGACAAGGTAACTGCCACTTAGTAATCCTGTTATTTCAGGTACTTCGAAGCTGCGCACATTTCCATTCTGATCATCAACCAGATAAGTAAATGCATCACCGACCGGATTAGAGATATCAACTGTAAACTTTCCCACCGCAATTTCCCTGGTCGCAGAACCAACATCAGAAATACTGATCTGAGGCAGTGGTCTATCGGTAATTGTAAAATCAAGTGAACTTTCACAACCATAGGCATCTGTTAGGATAGCCTCGTATGTTCCCATTCTCAGCTGATCGAAAGTAAGTGTAGAAAGGCTTGTCGTTTTTGTTGCAATTGGCTGTGCAGCTTCATCAAAAACATTGATTTGGTATGGAGCCTGTCCCTGAATAATACCAATCGTTACCGATCCATTTGCTGCTTCACAAAAACTGGACTCAAGCGTTGATAAGGTCAAGGTAGGCTCTAAAGAAACATCGCTAACCAGCTCAATGGCAGGTTGAGCATAACGGCAGCCATCATTATCCAACACTTCAATAAAGTAAGTCCCGACTGTTAGATTTGTCAATTCACGTCCATCTTCCTGCAAAAGTTGCTGATTGCTATCTCTCCAGGTAAACTGATACGGAGCAACACCTCCAATGACATTGTCTATCGTAATGCTTCCAGTGTTGCTATTACAAACAGGCAATGTCAATGAAGTTTCAACAGAAATATTGCCACTTTCAGGAAAGATAGTGAATGTTTCACTGACGGTACAACCCAGGTTATCAGTAACTATTACCTGATAATTACCTTGCGATAAGCCATCAACTGTTTGACCATTTACGTCGAGGGCTGGCCAATAATAGTTATATGGAGCAAAACCATCAGAAGCTGTAACTGTCAGACTCCCTAGATCCTCTCCACAGGCCGTGCTGACAGATTCCGTTAATTCGACAGTAAAAGGAGCCTGATTGACTATTTCGAGGCTAGATGTACTATTACACCCATTTGCATCAGTCACACTTATTTGATAGATTCCTCCTGTTAAACCCTCTACTGATTGCCCAGTTAGCACTTGCGTACCATTATTCCAACTAACCAGATAAGGAGCTTTTCCATTACTGATTTCAACATGGGCTCGACCTCTTGGCAAATCGCAGTAAGTTCTGGCGTCCAAAACAGGCGTTAAGATCATATCCGGAGCATCTTCCATCGTGTAGGTGGTCTCTGCACTACATCCTGATTCATCGACTACCAAAATACGATAAGTTCCAGCGCTTAACCCCATTGGATCAGCAACTGAATTGGTCATATCCAGCCAGGTGATTACCGGATTGATTGCATTGGTCGTCACATTGACTGCTCCATCAGCTTGTCCACAATTAGAAGGTGCTATCAGACTGTTGTTGATTGTTATCTCAATAGGTTCACCCAACTCAATTTCTTCCGATATACCAGTACAGAAATTATTAGCTGCATCACGAACTGTTACCTGATAAGATCCTGCCGAAAGTCCATCAAAAAGAGGACTACTCTGATAGTTTATTCCATCCAGACTGTATTCGAGGTTGGTGGGAAGTACGAATGCCTCCAATGCCATAGATGTCTCAACACTCAATCTCCCGTCAGCAAATCCGAAACAGCTAATTTCCTGATCAACATTTGCTGTGACCTGTAGTTGATTAGAAAGTATTTCAAATTTACCAGAAGCACTACAGCCTGACGCATTCTGGATGGTAATGTCATAAGTGCCTTCGGATAAATCCCGAATGGTATTGGTGATCGGAAGAACTTTCAGGCCACTGCCATTCAATGAGTATTTTAGTTTTTGATTAGCGAGAGGGTTTCCGCCTGTGATACTGATAATAACGGATCCATCTGATCGTCCGCCACAGGAAAGGTCAAAAGCTTCTAAATCATTAATTCCCAAAGGCTTTTGAGGCTGTTTAATAATTGCAATAGCCGTTTGTTCACAAACTAAACCATTTCGCTGAACCTTTAGTCGATAAGTTCCTGCACTGAGGTTGTCAGCATCTTTGGTAGTCGCTACTATTCTGTTTTCTTCCAACCAAAACCACTCGTAGGTAAATGCTGATTCATTATCTGTTGAATTGGCATCCAGGTCATCTTCTGAACCTGTAAGCGCTACTACAGCAGTTGCAGAACCGTCGTTACCACCAAAACAGGAAACTTCACTTTCACTGGTCTCAATGCTTAAAACAGGTCCGTCCGGTAAAAAGAACGCATCGGAAATCGTACATACTGCCTGTGTCACACTAAATCTGGAATCTCTTACATAAATAATATAGTCTTCACCACCAGGAATTTCGGTCAACTGAAACCTACTTCCCAGTGGGCTTGTTGAAAAATTCATGCCATCAGTTGAAAAAGTATAGGGCCCCACACCACCTGTTACCTCTACAGTCAGTCTACTTCCATCAGTACCTTCAAAACAAATTGGCTGATTGGTTTCTTCTCCAACTAATGAAAGTTCCATCGCCCTGGGTTGGGTAATTTCTATGTTACTTCTGTAATTGTAATCAGCAACCAGGCAACATGCATCCGTATCAAAAACGCTGATGGTATAGGTTCCAACATCCTCGGAGCTAAATAATCCCTCAAAAACAGCAGTATCAGCAGTAGTGATAATTTCATCAGTGAGCAAATCACCTCCCGACAGACGATATTCATACCGGCCTCCCGACAGTGGATTTCCATCTTTGGCCAAAACTTTGAGTTTTCCGTCTTTAGCTCCATTACACGAAGGCTCTTCAGCTATCACTGCATCAATGATTAGTGGATCGGTTGGTAACTCGACCACAATATTTTGTAGGGTTTTCACACATTCGTTCTCATCAGTAATCTGAAAATCATACCTGCCGGCAGGTAGTCTGAAAGTAGCACCAGCACCCTCAATCATGGCTGTACTAAAAGGATTACAATTCTGTCCAGCTACATTAAATGGTGGACTCAATGTGTAATTGGTAATTTCATACTTGTAGCTGGTCCCTGATATGGGGTTACCACCTGTAGCAGATAATTGAATCGTTCCGTCAGAACCAGCCAAACAAGTTGGAGGGAGATTATTCGCCACGGAAGGTTCCAGTAAAGGGGGAGCATCAATGTTAAAATCAGGGGTACGAACTTCACAGGTATTTCCAAAAAAGTCTTCAATCTCGATGTAATAGTTTCCTTCACTTACATTTGAAAATACATGACTTTTTGCTCCGGTCTCATTGATCAATGTCGCATCTATGGTTTGATTCAGGTCATTTTTTAGAAATATCCGAAATGGGTAAATACCGCCTTCAAAATCCACCTGATATTCGATGGCATCACCAAAACAAGCAATTTCAAAACCATTGAACAACGGGGTGGTAATCCCATCATTGGTGATATTCAGCTGATCAGGTTCATTGAGAATGATTGGGTCATTGTACTCCCAGGTACACTGAGGGATTAAAGCATTTTTCACAGTGTAAGTGTAGACGATTGGTGTAGATGCAGAAGATGCTGACAACCCTGTGAACTCCAATGCAGTTCCACCTGCTACCGTAATGCCATTACCAGTGGATATACCATCAGCAAACAATTCGATGGTAAAATCACAAAAGTAGGTTCTTTGATCCACTGTGATTGAAAGAACTCCATCAGCGCCTCCATTGCAGCTTACGTGATAATCTGTTCCGGCCTGCGATACTTTGATTGATTTGTCAACTGAAACTACTGGCCTTTCTGTTGTAAATAATCGAATGTTGTTACTGACTGCCGTACATTGGCCATCATGAATAGCCGTTACCTGATAGGTTCCTGCCGGGATGTCATTAAACGTTTCCTGCTCATTTGCTACACTAGCCGAAAGTATGCTGGTTGAAAATACCGCACCAGTTTCCGTTGTACCTGTCAACTGGTAAGTCATAGGATATTTACCATTGGATTCTCCCACTGTTATGCTGGTAGTTTCGCCGTCACAAAGTGCATATGACAAGGTGGCACTCATTGTTTGATCCCTTGTAGCATCCAGATTCACGATTGTCTCAATATCGATCGGGTCTGCTGCTTCCACAATGATATTTTCGGCAATCTTGGCAATACAATTGGAACCATCTTTCACATAGACTGAATAACTTCCCGGTTTCCTGTTTTTGAATTCAAAACGATTACCAGATTCACTTTCAAAACTGCCTTCTTCTCCAGTGAGAGAAAAAGAAAAAGAACCTCTACCGCCCCGTCCTTCAACTACAAAAGAACCCGATGCATCATCACCATTAACGATATTACATAAAGGAGGCGATGACATACCGATTTGGACTACTTCTACCGGATTTGCTATAATTCCCGGGCTCATGTCGGGCATGCTAGCAGGACAATCCTCACCATCCAAGACATTCACTAAATAGGTAAACTTGTTCACATCACCGGAAAGCATTGAAAAACTCACTGTACCATCTGTGGAAGTTTTTCTTTCTTTGAAAACCGGTAAATTAGAACCTGTGGCAACTTCAAACAAGTCAAATTTGTAAGTACCGCTATTCCCTCCTATTGTGGTAATTTGTAAGCTACCATCTTCGGTTTCAGAACAGGAAGCTGGCGTTGGAATAACCATATCCACTAAAAATCGATCGGCGTTCTCTACAGTAACCTCTATTGGATCTGTCACTGTACAGCTTTTTTCATCCAGCACCTGGACCGTATAGATTCCGGCTGGTCGTGTAAATTCACCATATGCTGTAAATTTGTTCGGATCTTCATCGGTGATCCCAAACACATTGTTCAGTGGCCCATCAAAATCACTGTCATCGTCACTGCTGAGGCTATTTACCATTCTCGCATCGGTTATCTGAAATTTGTAACCATCAGTATCAGGTGTACCCCCTTCAACCGTAATTCTGAAAGTTCCATCATCGCCACCGAAGCAGGTTGGTGGCTCTGTGGTAATCTCAGTGACCGTCAGATCATCAGGATCATTGACCATTATGTTTTCTAAAGTCTTCTCACATCCGTCAGAATCAGTTATAATCAAATTGTAAGTTGTGTTGTCTTCCATCACGTTTGTGAAGGTAAACACACCGCTGACACTATTAGCAGTTCGCTCTGCCATCGTTCGGTTATTGATCAACCGGGCTGCCTGATAAGTACCTGTTCCTCCATCTGCCCGATAGACCAGTTCAATTCCCTCGCCTGGGCAGTCAATGTCATAGCTTGTTACAGGACTTCCTCCTAATGCATTTTGAATGAAAATCTCATCTGGTTCCGAAAGGGATACAGTGTTTCCACCTAATGCTACATTGCTGTAAGTACAACTTTGAGTGCCAAAAGTCCTGCTTACTTCTAATGAATATTGTATGACTCCATCAGCATTCTTGACAGGCAGCGAAGAAAAGCTGTACCGAATTGTGGCATTTGAATTGATCAGAGTCCCTGAGTTATTTGTTCTGCGGCTTCCGTCGCTTCCAATCAGATTTACAGCGTAATTACCAATACTATTATTTTCCAGATCAACGTTTATTGCACCATCAGGCTCATTAAAACAAGAGGCAGAAAAGTTATTGGAACGCAAAACTTCTGAAAAAGAAGTAACGGAGGGCTTCACGGAGGCTACTGAAAAATCTACGGTCCGAGAGGAACAATCACTAACAAAAGCAGTAATAATTCTATATTGACCTGGAGAAAGACTTCTGAAGTTTTCAACAGTCTGACCACCATCATAGGTCATGGATTCAATAGCTGAGCTCAAATTATTTCTGTTGAAAATACTCACTCTAAGAGACTCCTCCGGGGTATTGTTGTTTTCGAAGCTAAGTTCGAAAGACAGGCTAATTGAACCGGAATTATCGCATACATAATAAATGGTTTCACCTCCACTGGAGCCATCACTAACCTGCCCTGAAAAAGAAGGAGAAAAAATGTAGTCAATTAATGTAGAGGGCACATTAAAATTCTGCGTGATGGTATTACAAGCTGAGAGATTTGCATCAGTAAGTCTGATCGTATAATTACCAGCACTTAAATTATCCGCAGAACCTACCACAGATCTATACTCAGAGTCCGCTGACCCCTGATCTTTAATTTCAAAAGCGTAAGGGCCTTTCCCTCCAGTTGCCTTAAGAACAATAATTCCGCTATTACAAAAGGAAGGGGTAATATCATCGGTGGTGATATCAAATTCCAGGGCGGGTCTGTTAATGATTTCGAATGTACTTTTTACCGGAGTAAGTCTACCGTCATCATAGGGATCTCTGTCTTCCAGACGAACGACGTAATTACCATCGGATCTCCCGGTGAAAGTAACAGCCTCTCCTTCATTTTTAGCATATAGAGTCTCGAGGATTGTATTTTCATCTGAGGCCAGCCTGAGTGTAAACTTATATCTGAAATTATCTCCATTAATAAAATACGTCGGGTTATTAGGGTTTCCTCCTGTTGCCGCAACAGCGATTTCACCATCATCCGGACATCTTTCCGGTATCACTGATGTATTCATTGCATCAAAGCTTAGGTTAGAATAATAAATCAAAACCTGACTATCGGCAGTTCTACATGCTTCTGTTGCATTTTCCGTTTCAACTGTACTTCTGAGAGATACATTCCAGTTTAACTGATTTTCTCCTACAGCAAGGTCAGTAACATCGGTAGTATTTGAACCACTATTTGAAAAACTACCACTTCCAGACAGGAATGTCCAGGTACCTGTCTCATCGCCCGACAGACCATTTCCAGATAAACTTGCTGAATTTTCTCGTCTGTACTGCTCATTGCCTGCATTCGCATTTATATCAAAATCAGTGATTGTAATGGATTGAAATACTTTTTTATCATCATTGCTACAACCTGTTGCTGCAGCTTCCCATGTGTAAGTTGTCGTTCCTGAAATTTGTGTTACATTGTATTGATTAGTAGTTCCACTTACCAAAGTTGCCGTGTTCGGTGCTACAGGAGACCAGGTCCAACCTGCTTCAAGAGGCGTCAAAGTGACCCGGGCCGTTCCATCGCATACATTTATCGCATCCAATGTGTTAGCTGGAGCGAATGGTAGCGGTCTTTCGATTGAAATTTCATTTTCAGAATTTCCATCTGCATCGTTTACATAGGATATATTACAACTTTCATCGTTTGTAACTGATACAGTATAATCACCCGGGCTAAGGTTTTCTCTTGTGTATGCCCCGTCGGCTAATGCAATTACCTGATCGCCAATATTTACAGTATTCATACCAAACCCACCTGTAATAGTAACGGTAATTGAACCATCAGTATCTCCGGGGCAATCAATGTCTTCATTATTAATTGTGACAACCAGGGGATCTGCTCTTGTAAGCATAATTGACGTTTCAATCCCATCTTTTGCATCCGTATTTACCTCACAATCATCCTTAAAAACAAACGAAAAGTCGCCAGTCTCTTTTGACGTAAAAGTGAAATTGTTCCCATCAATATGTAGATTGTAGTCTTTGTCTGCCGCTATAGAACTGGCACTGCCAACACCTGATAATATAGAACCACCATCCCTAACATTTACTAATTCAACATTGCCCACAGCATTACTGAACGAGCCAGCTATAGAAGCTGAAGTTCCATCACAAAAGTCAGCTCCTCCAGATGGCATCATTTCAATACTCAGGGCAGCTGGCAAAGCGTAATCCCTCGTAAAGGAAGCAGGACAAAGTCCTGTTCCCTCCCCGGAAGAATCAGCAAACGATCCAGTGGAAGGGTCTTTTAAATCCACTCGGATGATATATGTAAAACCAGGCAGGAATATTCCTGTCTGATCTGTCACACTTGCATCCACATTAGTTCGAATATCTGATGTTGTTATCCGATCATCCCTGTTGGTATTATTCATTCGAACCGTAGCATCACCTGAACTTTCATAAACATAGGTTGCAATGGGTAAAACAGAAGTATTCTCAAAAGGATAACGGGCAATACTGTATTGTAGATCTACCGTATCAAAAAAAGCATCTCTGGCAATTTCAATGTTAAACTCATCTGCAGCACATGATACATCGGAAAACGTTGCATTGACATTCACTCTTGGATAGGCTGTCAAAGTTATGGGTGGGCTTGTCCTACCTGAACAAGACAAATCTCTGACCCTCAAATATCTAAACCCTGGTTTATTACCTAAATTGGAGTAGTTTGCAGAAAAACTTTTACTTCTAGATTCGTTTATCAATGTATAAATTCCTGTGGGTGAATCTGCAACTTCGTAAGCCAGTGTATTTCCTAATGAGGCATTTAAATCACCGCTAACATCCAACCTTACTGAAGGCACAGCTATGGGACCTGTATTGTCGGGATCAGGAGGTTCAGGGGCACAAACAAAGCTTTCTTCGTTTTCAGCCAGGTTAATTTTGAGTCGTTTTTTTTCATATGTTACTGTAAACCTCAATTCTACAGCAGGACAATCTTTAAAATTCACTGATGCAGAGGTTCCACATCCACCATTTGTTGAAAATGTGTGACTTGCCTTACTTCCTGCAAATACCAGGGTCGTGCCACCTCCCACTGCGTTTAAAGCTAAGCAAGAGGAACCAAATAAATCCGCAACACTTGAATTAGAACATCTAAAAGAGCCTTCTAACGACGATACATTAATTGAACTACCTAATTCATCACTGCCGCTTAATATAATGTCCAATGGAGTACCTGCAGTTACCGTCCTAACTACTCCATCATAAGTAAACTTTATTCTAGCAGTATTTAAATCATCGCAACCTGGTGATACACCTGCAATTTTAATTGCCTGAACACTAAACCTAAGTAGGTCTTCATCAGGGCCTTTCATCAGCATCGAAACTTCCTCAAAGCTGCAGTTAGCATTCCAGCCTGTATTCGGATCCGTATCATTGTCTATTGTTAAATCATTGACTGACGCTAAAATGGGGTTGCTGATCGAGAGTAATACAACAATCAACCAACCAAGATATACTTTATCAAATGGTTGTTGCATCAATATGACAGTTTTAATTCTTTACTAAATTTTCCTTTAATCCCGTTGAGCAAAATTGGTCTAAAACGATACCGAAACTCAGCATTGAGAATAAGTTGCTCATCGATAAATCGTCCTTTTTCTACCTCAAGGGTTTTATATAGAGAAAGCTTTTCAGATCCTGTTGCTTTGTATAGCTGTAAGGAAGCAACAGCAGGATCGGCCTGCCAGAACAGTACAATTCTACCCGACTCTCTTTCAACTCTTCCTGTCACTTCTATTAAATCTTTCTCCTTAGGCGTGTATTTGATCGATACCGGTTCCGCAGGATCAGACTCTAAAGAGGATTCATCCATTGCGATCACTGTATATCTATATTGAAATCCAGCTTCTAGTTGATCATCTAAATAGTAGTTGCTTACCTGATCAGTGATTGGGATAGAATTGACTAAAATCCACTCATCGCTATCCTTGATCTCTCTGTAGACCAAATGCCCAATCACATCATCACTACTGCTATTAATCCAGGTCAGCGAAATACCTTCTTCAAGGGCTTGATAATCCGAAATTACGGGCGCTGTTGGAGGCGCCAGATCAGGCTTTTTCAATGCCAGTGTTTTTGAAAAAGGGGAGTCATTGTATCGCAGGTCAATGGCTCTCACAGCATAATATATTGTTTTGGTCAAATTATTAATATCTATCTTTTCTGTGTAAGCATTCGTGCTAATCAGCTGCTCTGTTACCTGCATAAAATCATCAGAATCGAAGTTTTTCCGATAAACTCTGTAACCTAATAAGTCACTTTCTTCATTGGCCGTCCAGGTAAGTGTCACCCTGCCAAGTGTATCTATCTTTCCTGCAAGACCTATTGGTAATACAGGAGGGATTAAATCCTCTAATTGCATGAAAAATGGAAGTGATCGAACCTCTGATCCGTAACGATCTACAGCCTCAATGATGTAGTAGTTGGATATATTGGGTGAATTGTCCACATAGCTACGCTGAGAGGCGTCAAGTTTGGCAATGACCTGATAGTCTCCATCTTCACTACCTGCCCTCGTCACCAAAAAGTACGCAATTTCAGTTGCGTTGCTATCAAACTCCCATTGCATTGAAACTGACTCATTATCTATTGTCTTACTGTCAGTGACGTTAACGGGGAAATAAAAATCCGGTCTGCCTGATCCGCCAATCACTTTTGATGGCGTACCTAAATCTCCAAAGGCATCCACTCCGCGAACCCGGTAATAATACTGTTTGCTGTTTTCTTCTAAAGAGTCAATCCAGATAAATTCGTCTTTTTGATCATTTTCATTACTAAAGGTATTGATCACAGGTTTTTCCGTGGTAGCCTTAAAGTTTTCACCGTCTTCTGAACGCTCTATAAAGTAAGATGAATATCGATTTGCCAGATACTTTGTAGGCCAGCTCAAAACTGCTATCTGATCTTTAAATTCTACAGAAAGATGATTCACTTTAGGTAATTCCGCCAAATCGCTCAACCCTATGTAGTAGGATCCGGTATCGGCCTCTATGATAGCAGTCGGTGCTAATGAAAACACTTTATATAAATACTGCTCATCAGCTCTCACATCTTTGTCTTCATAAAACAGTCCTGCAAGACGTGCAACCTCTACAGATTGCTCTGCTGCATAAACAGCAAACGAATACCTTGTTTCTAATTCCTTGCTTTGATTGATCAATTGCATTACGGAATTGTCCTGGTTGCTATTCACCTCAAAAGAATTTCCATAAATAGCCTGGGCTGCTACCGCTGCATAATCGCTGCTATCTGCGACCGTCTCCCATTCTGATAGCTGTATTGGCTTAATAGGTTCTTTTGTCAGCACAACTTTTGGTGTCGGTGACAACACTTTTCCCTCGAAAGAGACTGTGTAACGCCAAATCTGGTAACCATATTGATTGCTTAGTTGCCAAAGTACAGGTGTATTGGGTGCCCACCTGAGTTTAATGCTATTCTCAGTAGCTTTCGAAACTACCGCAACTTTAGGATTTTGTCCATAAGCTAGGCCAGTCAGATGAATGGTTATCAGTAAAAGAATTACTTTTCTCATAGTTTATCCTTAATGACTATTGGATTGACGAATTTTAAATTTTGCTTACTAAAATGTATTTTATTTTTCCCTGGTATTTTAAATCCGGGCCTGCAGTAGTAATTACCTTCCCAAATGATTGGAAAATAAGTGTCTAACAAAGTATTTAAATTCTGATGTTCACCATCATGATCCACGATGTATGTTGCAGCCTTTTGTTTCATTCTATGCAAATCAGCAGATATCGCAATGGGAATTTCATAAGCAAACGTTCCTCCTGACAATTTCAAACCGGGAGTTATTGCGTCACCGCTGAGGCTCATTTCTCTGGGATATTGAAAGAATCGAATTGCATAATAAGGGTAATCGCCAGTGCTTAGTTTTACTGAACTATTATATTCCTTGTACACAACATCTTTTATCTTCTGGTTAAACCATGGATTATTTGCAAAATCAGCCTTAAAAACCATTTCCAATTCCTTTCCTGGTTGCTCCTCATTCCCAATACCTTCATCTCCTATTATGTTGATGTACAAACTATGCCTGTTAGGGCCTTCCGGCCATCTGGCTGATATCTCAGACTCGGTTACGCTTTTAATTTTCTCAACCAAGGTCCCATATTTACTGGTTCTAAAAGCTATTTGATAGATGATCTTTTCCTCTAATTCTTCTATTGAAGAAGACGCTTCCTGCGTTTTCAGTTCCACATCAAAACCTGTGGCTCCAAGATTCTTATTGGTAATTACCGAATCCACATTCTGATCAATGCCTTTCAGCTTTTGGCGGGGCACATTGACGATTTCCAAATCATAAAAGGTATCTTTTCCCAGATTTGCAGGCATCTGGAATGTTATTTCATTACTGGCAGATGAATAAGTAAAATCGAAATAGGTTATTTTTCCGGTTTTATCTTTAATCCTTCCCACCTGTTTCCATTTCAGCTTATTTGCAAACAGGTAATCTTGCCTTTGTCGCATTTTAACATGAGCTGATAAATACTCATTGGTGTAGAAGTTCAACTGATCATTAACCGGAAAACGATTGGCTATATTTCTTTCCGGAATATAATCCGGTGCTTTTCCTGTTGTAAACTTCAGAGATTTAGTCTCCACCAGGTCAATCTCACCATCTTTCACTGCCTCCCAGCGACCATTAACATCTTCCTGAAAGCCCACTACAACCTTCATTGCTAATTCTTTCTCACTTGGCAAAACCTGCTCTGTAAAGTATCCTGCTACAGTCTTCTCATCGTTCCACTCCATTTCAGCTTTCAGCTTTTTATCCTGATCAGTCACGGAGAACTCATTGAGTGAAATCTTAAATCTTCTTACCTTTTTGTTAACGTCTATCATTTCGAAAGTCTTCTCAACTTCCAAATTGAAAATAGCCTGAGGAATTGTGAATACATCTACTCCATTTTCATTCTCACCAGGGGTAAGCTGACTGATTACCTCAATTCCATCCAGTAGAGACGCTCCGCTTTGTTCGAGCTTGCATTGTTCCCCGAGTTCAAATTCAAACTTGCATCGCCCTTTCACCAAACCTCCAAGTACCTTGAAATGTCCACCTACAATACCACGCATCCAGAATGGATTAGGTAATTGTGCCTGTAGAATAGCAGCCATACCAATATCCAGAATATCTATGTTTCTTTTCTTTCTAAACAGTTTGACCTGAATACCAATTTTACCTAAGATAAATGCATACACCTGCGCATTGGCATACCAGCCGTTGACACCAATTTTACCAGACCGTCCCACACAACCGGTATCACCATAGTCTTTTAGCATGGCATCAAATCCCATTCCGATGGCAAATCGGCCATAGAAAATTAAAAAGCTTTTATCCCCGGTATCAAAATTAAAATCCAATCCAAAGCCAATGCCAGCTCCCGATTGAACAGTATTAAGCTGTGACATATAGTCAAGGTCTATACCCCCTAAAATGTCACTCACCTCTTTTCTGGGAGGTGGTGATCCGGGAACTTTAGAACCCATCACGAAGTAGGCGGTAGTTTGAACTCTTTTATCCCCGAAACCAAACCCGATTCCAATCCTGTTTTCATATTCAGGTCTTCCTACATATACATACCATTCATTGGGAGATGTATGAATGACCACTTTACCGGCACGCCCGTTGGGTCCGGTACCTTGTAACAGTCCTTTGCCTACATTGACATATGCTTCCAGATTGGCATGGAATGACCTGTTTTCAAAATCAAATTTCATCAACAGATGTGCCGAGATAGGTGCCCCTGCTGCTGTTACGTTACCGAATACACTTTTACTAAATGCTTCAGCATCACTGCTTTCAAACGCACTTCCCGAAGGATTATCGGCAGATTTATTATTCATGGCGGCATCTGCCATTTTACTGCTCATTGCTTGCAAATTTCCACCGCCAATTCCGGAAGCCATCATATAGCCATTTCCAATAAAGGATAAGTATTTTACTCCTCCACCCCGGCGAAAAGCCAGTTCAAAAGTGGCATCTGCTTTCAGAATCCCTTCGCTAAACATGTTAAACATCACAGTTGCCTTCACACCAAGGCCTGCCGTTGAATCAGGTTGGTAGGATAAGCCTGAGCCTGTTGCACCCAATGGAGATTCACTACCGTCTGATACCATTGACATCCGGTAGTATGCACCACCACCAAAACCAGTGAAGTTCAAATTACCAGCTACGATACCCGGATCAAATTCTACTCCGGCGTCCACATACCAGTAACGCATACCGTTGACATTTCCGAAAATAGCAGTAGCAGTGATCTTTTTAGCTAGTTTCAAACCAAATTCCGCTTCTACCTGACCATTGATACCATTACCAAAGACGGGGTCTTCTTTGAAGAATCTTAATGCGCCCTTGAAAGAAATAGGCCCTTTGCTGGCATCTACAGAAAAAGCGTCTATAGCAACTCCTTTGAATTCATATTTTTGATCTTTTAGGCTACCTAAAACACCAATTTCACCTCGCGCACCAAAACCCCCATCATCACCTTTTGTCAAATGCAAGGAAACGTCAACGCCCAGTAACATTTCTTCTCCCACAAGTCGGCCAAATACTTTGTGAAGTGTTAATGGAAACTTGCCCGACTCAGATTTCTTTTCACCGCTTCCAAGTGAGAATTTCCCAACCTGGATGTAAGGTTTGACTGATTGTAGTTGCAGATTTTCGAAGGTAATGTCTGAAAGCTGAACGTTATTTTTATTACTACCTTGTTGGCTGGCTGCTTGCTGGCCTTCCCCTTTTAAAGGAGCGTTGATATCCATGTAGCCATGCAGAACCGCTTTGGTCACCAAAAGGCTATCTTGCTTCTTAATTTGTAGAAAGGAATTTTTCTTCAGAGTAACCTTTGCTTTCCAAACATCAAAATCCAGCTTTTTGGCTGTTTGCGATATCTGAAACAGATAATCACCATTTTCACGAAACAATCCATGATAGACAAAATAATTAGCAGAATCCTTTTTGGTAATGGGTAAATGGATTCTACCATCTATTGAAGCACTTTCTAAATTTCCTTTTTTTAGACCAACGCTCAAAGCATCTAAAGAAAATGACCATTTCCCAATCTGTCCTTTATCGATAGGAATCAGGTTTGCAGCGGTTAGTAATCCGGTAAACCCATATTGATCAATAATCATCCGTTGACCGATCAAACCTACCCGGTCATCAACCCCTTTTGATTTGAACTCCTTTGGCAGTCGTACCGATACTTCCTGAATGTAAAGTCCGCGCCATAGCTCTGGCTGTTCCACTGCCGTAAAATCTGCCAGGTATTCAGATGGAAATACTGCGAGTGGACTATTTTGTGTGTCACTCATATCATAAACAGCATTTCTCACTGAAAAGCCAAAACCAGGTAATTTCTTTAACTGAAAGGCAGGCAAATCCACAGAGAATATCATGTTATTCCAATCTGTAAAAGAAGTATTGATTTTAGTGGTCAGGTTTCGGTCGACTGTGTTTCCCGTTACAGGGTCTTCAGGAAGTGCCAACTCCTTAGAAAAGATCAAGTCGGCCTCAATGGATGTTTGCTTATAACCATTGCAATCGAATAACACATAAGTGGGACTAACCACACCATTTGTACCACCCAGTTGGCCTCCTTTGATCAGTATTTGTGTTTCCCCGTTTTCATTTATTGGAAAATCACCGATGAGTTCAAGACGGGCATCACCTGTAATACCCCCTTCTTTACTAATTCTGATACCTCTGGCAGCAAAGGTGAGGCGTTTATTATTCTTTGGTTCTTTAAAAGACATGTAGACATCGATTTCCCCATAGTCCGGAAAAATCCTGATCTGGTCTATCATGATAGAATAGGTGAGGTTACCAATGGTCTTGGCAATGCCTACAGGAAGTTCAGCAAGTGCTTGCGGATCGATCTGATCAGTATAACGTCCCTCTGATTGAATCTTTTGTTCCAGGCCTATGACATAGCTTTCCAGATTTCTAAGTGAGTCCCTGAATTGATTGGCAACAATGACTTTACCCTCTTCATAAAAAGCATCTTTCAATACCTTTTTTGATTGCTTGAATTTAGAGAAGCTTCTCTTTTTGGAAGCAGCTTCCAATTTACCTTTTAATCTATCTGAAAAACTATCAGCCAGGGATATGTTGGATAGTAACAATAGAATTATGAAATGTAGCAATCGAGTTTGCATCTCAAATGGTTTATTTATTATTCTTCTACAGATGAATCTTATAAAACGTGTGTAATCTCGCTGTAAAATTAATATCAATTGAGAAAATAATTTTTATAAAATAATAACTATTGATCTGGCAAATCTGTCGATCCATCGAATAATTTGCACCATTCAACCTTTATGATCAAAAGACTAATAAAATCTAATAGCCGAGCATAAAAATTATACCCTCTACTTATATGTGGAAGAAACTATCAAAAGGTAAACCGAAAAAAATGATTTTTTTTATTTCTTGAAGTGACCACTTAGATCACTGCACATAATCTCTTTGAAAAACACGTGGACCTCATCATCTTCTTTCAAGGCATTTAAGATATTGATGATCGGCTGGTAAGAAAGTAGTTTTTATAAGATTACGCCTGAAATTTTGGCATTATATAATGAGATCACTGTGGTCATTAGCAGTTCTGCAAATAGAGAATTGTTTACATTAAGCCGGCATTCAGCATAACTTAACTAGTTTACTTTCGATGAAGAGAGCAATCAAATCATTTCTGATGGTCAGTTAGCAGAAAGAGCTAAAGAGTTTCAAAACAAGCCTGTTAAAGTGCAAGCAATCAGAATTTTAATCTCGGATCCAACAAGTTGCCTGCCATATCAAAAGAGCTTAGTTAAATTCAAGTAGTTAATTATTAAAATAATACTTTCAGACTCCATTTCAAT
Organism: Bacteroidota bacterium; assembly: GCA_038525605.1. Lineage (GTDB taxonomy): Bacteria > Bacteroidota > Bacteroidia > Cytophagales > Cyclobacteriaceae > JANSWY01. Next base: position 605 of record JBCBHL010000096.1, on the reverse strand, counting down.
CAGTAGAATTTTGTGCAAGCGGACAATAAAAATCTATTTAAACTCTGAAAGAGTCCATATTATTCAGGACAAATTACTAACTTAACTGACAATTGCAGGAGTGCTTAAACCAGGGGAAACTTTTTGTGTTTGCATTGCATTAAGCAATTTTCTACAGTTGATTGATATACTCACAAATACCAGAAGAACTATGCTTTAATGCAGCTCCTCAAAAATTCATTTATTAAACTATTGATTACCTAGCCTTTAAACTCAAACAGACCTAAACAAACCCAAAAAGAGTGTTGACTTTGTTTGTTCATTGATTTTACTAATGTTTGATCATCTTTAAATCCCTTTAATTCTGCTGGATATGGTAATAAACATTAGGGTTTTCCTTCAATTTTCAATATCGATAACCGTAAAATTATGGCAACTATTAGACTGTTCTTAGATCAGAACTAAACAAAGAAAGGAAAACAATCCGACTCCACCTACCCCTTGATAATAAAGGTATCTCATAGGAGTAAGTGGAAAAACATTCAGAGGGACTATCAACTAACAGAAGAGCAATGGGATGAGCATGAAAAAAAGTAAACCGGAAATACCCGAACTATGGTAGAGCA
>JBCBHL010000095.1:0-21128 GCA_038525605.1 Bacteroidota bacterium | reverse complement strand
GTTGACTTGTTTTTGATCATATTCAAAATAGGCTTTATGTGTGTAGAGACCGTTAACACCAGCAACGCGAGTCTGAGTGAGGATATGTGGAAAATCTCTTGAAAGCGTTGGACCCACTGGTCTTGGTGCATTGCTGAAAAGATCGATATTACCTGTAAAAGTATAGTTGGTGCCTAAGCGATAAGTGCTTTCATTTCCTTCAAATTTGTCGAAAGAGATTTCTTGTGATACATAAAGAAAGAGTAAATAGGTGCAACCAAGACCCAATGCTAATCCTATGAGGTTCAATAGGGAATAACCTGGCTGTTTTTTGAATTTTCTGAAAGAGAGGCTTAAGACTGATTTCATCGTTATAGAGCTGTTAATTGTAGATTGGGATTTGTTTTCTTGTCCGAATAGTATGTATGGTCGAAAATATCTGATAGCATCCAGGAAATAATGCCAGTTAGCGTATCTGATACCATTGCGCCTGACGCGAATATCATAGGCTTCCAGCATGTCACCAATTACTTCATCTATGTAGAAGTCTGAACAGTACATTTTGACTAAAGCGGTGATCCACCCCGGCGGTCGGCTAGGTTTATTAATCATAGGTAGCTCATGATCAATCGGTGAATGAGGGTGCCAACTTCCATAAACGTTGTCTTTCCTGCTGAACTTCTTTGATGGCATTGTAACCTAACGTAGTGAGGCTGTAAATGCGTTTGCTTCTACCGCCCCTGACGCTGGTTGACCCACCAACTGAGCTTTCGACATAATTCTTCTTTTCAAGTTGTCGCAAAACAGTATGTATTGCCGGAAGCGAAATTGACTTTTTTGTTTGATTATAATACTCTTCAGCAAGCGTCACACTGTATACTTCCTTATCCATGACGAGAATCAATAGAAGGATGAATTCTTCCAAAGCACCAAGATTTCTATTATACATATAAGTATTTAATTAATATTTATATAACAAATATATTGAAATAAACTTGATAATATGTATGAGGTAAGAATTATTTGATAGGGTCTCATAGTTCCGGAAGGATTGTTGAGAAATGTTTGCTGAAATGCTGGGTGTTTTATCTGAGGTATCGTTTTACTGTCTCAGTGGGTTTTCCGGGTAATCATCAGGATTACGATGATGTATCAGGGATTGTTTTCTAATTCTCTGGACTTATTTCTGGCGATTTAATATTTGAAATTGATCAGACCTATCTATCTTTATAGAAAATTAACACTATTTGTAATGCTAAAACATACACTATTATCAATCGTATTTTTTTCTTGCTTTAATCTGTCAGCATCGGTCAACAGTTTTTCAATTAAAACAACCTATTTCAATGGGAAGAAAGTTGAGTATTTATCAGAAAACAAAGGTGGTGTTGTAGTAGTCTTTGAGGATAAGACCATTTATTTGTTGACAAAAGACGAAGAATTCAAAGAAATAACTCAATTTTTTACTGAGGAAGTATTAAACGACATCTCTAGTCTTGAAATGGTAAGTTCCGACATATTTTTACTCGGAACACTCAATCATTCCTTGTATTTATACGATGATGGAACCGTTACTAACTTAAAAGAAATTAACGATCAATTGCCCAACAAAATAAATGCAATCGACTATAATCCATTTTCCTTTCTTGCGCAATTACAAATTGCCACTGATAATGGAACTTATGTGTCAAGGGACTTTAGGAATTTTGAAGAGTTTGACTTTCAAGGTGTAGAAGTAGATTTTATGAGTTCAAGATCTCAAACGTTGCTTTTCGAATATGAGAACAGATGTTCGGGTTTTCCCGATGGTATGGGAGTTTCCTATTCTTATGTATTTGGTGCTGGAATTTTTCCTGTTTATGAAGATAATGGTTTTTTTATTGATACTTTAAATGATTTAGTTCGTGCAAGACGAGGTTTTGGAGGCGGGACTTTCAATCAGTACGTCTTTTACGCTACTAATAATGGCATATATTCCCAGGATATTAACGACTGTAGTCAATAAGTTTACAGACACTTTAGTAATATTGAGGTACACGACTTTGAAAATATATCAAATGGTCTGCAAAGAGAAGTGATTTTTGCTGCTTCCGATTCAGGTTTACTCTTTATAGAAGCTAATCAATCCAGATATTTTGATGTTATAAACCCAACGTATTTTTCTGTTGAAGGGATAGATACTGCTTATACTGTAAAATATAGCCGATACTATAATTCCATCTGGGTTGGAACTAATAATGGAATAGTTGAATTAGCAGAGGATAACCTGCAACAAGAGCAATTCGTGATCGGCGATATAGGCTTTGACACATTGGAGTTATGCAGGGATATAGGTTCTTTTATGAGAGTTGATATCAATGATCAAATTCAGATGCAATGGTATCGTAACAATAGCAAGATAAATGGAGCTGTTTCTAATAATTTTATTGCTTTCGAACCTGGTTTGTATTCTATTATTTATGATGATAGTGGAGAAGAAGTGACAAAAGATGTGAGTTTCGTAAAATATGATTCCACCTTCAATGAAAGTCTTGACACAACCGAAATATTATTATGTCCGGGGGCTGTTGAATTTTTAATTATAAATGATGTTAATGACCAAAACTCCTACAACTGGTACTCTGTGGAACGAGGTTTTGAAGTAAATGATAATACCAGGAATCAAAACTTGAGAGTTACTTCTGGCGGGAATTACTATTTTATTGCAACCAACTGTAATGGTTTTGAATTCATAAGCGATACGCTTACTGTGAGAGAAAGTGATATGACTCTACCATTTTTTGATGAAAACCTGCCTGACATAGAATTGTGTAGCAATGATACAATATTTATCCAGGGTGGAGAAAATGCTGTATCGTATAAATGGCAAATAGGCAATGATAGATTATCTGATAATGATTTCCCATATTATGTAGTGTCTCCAGGGGATGCTAATAGATCTCTTTTGGTTACAGTTGTTGGACCTGAAGGTTGTGAAAATTTTCTTGACACAAACGTTCCGTATGTACATGTGATTCCTGCAATTTCTCCGGAAAATAATACTTACGAGATATGTGAGGAAAAAGAGATTGTAGTATTGATAAGGCCAGAATTTACCAGAGTAGATTGGGAAGGCGAAAACGAAAATGGAAATTTGATAGAAGTTGGAGAGGGTTCTTACAACGTAAACGTTATCAATGATTTGTGTGGTAGTAATGAAAGCGTGGTGTTTGTTAATAGGTTTAGTCCATTACCGATTGATGATATTCCTTCCGTTTTGCCAATTAGTGATACATTAAAAATCCCAATAAATGATATTAACCCGATAGATTGGGAAGGAGATTTTACTCTAAGTGATGACGGAAATTTTTTATTGTTATCTTCCCTGGTATCAACTGTGTTAAAGGGAAGTATTACCTATTCAAACGGTAGATGTGAAAGGGTGTATGATCTGGAAGTTGAATTTAGTGATGTTTTGAGCGTCAATCCAAATAGGAAAGAATTAAGTATATATCCGAATCCAACTAAAAATGAACTTTTTATACAAAATGCAGGATTTGATAAGTATGATGAAATAAGTTTCATGAATATGAGCGGTAAGATTGTGTACCAAACTACTTTATCAAATCATATTTTTGACAAAGTTACGATACCAAATCAACTGAAAAATGGTATTTACATTCTTAGACTCACAGGGAAAGGTGTAGTTTTCTCTAAAAGATTGATCATCGATAAATAGTCTATTTTTATATACTAGTGTTTTGTCATTACAGTAGAAAACACCTTTAACGGCGTAGGATATCGCAAGCAATCGGATGCTTGCTTTAGTGTAGTTAGTAGAAAAATTCGTTTAGTATCTCTACTTCCTGCCACCCAGACTCATTTTCCCTTCCAGATGCTTATTGGCGTTGGGCGATTCTCCTTCGGTCGGTTTTCGACCATAGAGTTGGTCGCGCTCGTCTTTAGAAGGATAGGGGGCTCGCCTCGTCATACTATGGGCGATCCTGAAATTTGATAATGCCTGTGGGCCTCTTTCACCTTCTTCATTGTAACGAGGATCATCAACCATCGGTAGTCTTGCCATCTTGATGATCTCTACACTGGGAAAATCAAAGTCTAATATCACTTCTCCCAATAACAGATAACACCCCAATCCCCTAAAGGGTGAATGAATCAACGACTGAGGAAAATGTACTGTATCGAAGTATGCTCCTTCCACATCAAACCAGGTGCCGAAGTTCATTTTCAATTTCCCACTTTTCTGTTTGATCGGTACATCTTTGATCGACACCAGGTAACCCAGCATTTTGACAACCTGCCGTTCATATTTTGGTAAGTCCTTTACAAGTACATCTCCTCGATATTTGGTTTTCAATAAATCAAAAGGACTAATTGAGACTGGAAAACCTAATCCCTCCAATTCATCAAAAATATCTTCTAATGGATTTCTTTCAATTTTCGGCAGAATAAGAGGCTTTCGCCTGATGTTGAACAAGTCCGACACTTGCGGAACCGGCCCTGAATCTTTGTGGTTAAAAAGCCTCTTACATTGGATGATGAGCTCCACCTTTGGTGTTTCCAGACTTCTCATTGCTCCAACATAAATGAGCTGTTCTGCATCTTCTTTCTTGATATTAGTGCGATAGATTAAATTCTCCAGACTGCTGTAAGGGCCATTTTCATGTCTCTCAAGTGGAATGTTAATTTTAGCGTGATTGGTTATGTTGATAATCTGTCCCAGGCCCAGGTGTATTGTTTCTCCTTTAATATGTGCCAATTTCTCACTATGGTTGATGTCGGGGGCTACAACAGTGGCCCCAATTACTCTACCCTCATTGATATACACTTCCTGTCGGTAAAAGCCTCCGTGATTATTGAGAACCGCTGTAATGAACTCCAATGGATAATAGGCTTTCAGATATAGACTTTGATAACTCTCTACGGCATAGGAGGCGCTGTGACTTTTACAGAAACTGTAACCAGCAAAAGAGGCAATTTGTCTGTAAACTTCATTGGTAAGTTCTTCGGGATAACCCAGCTTTTTACAATTATCAAAATACTGTTTTTCAATTCTTTGAAGCTCCTTTTTGGATCGGGTCTTGCCTGACATGCCTCGTCTCAACATATCAGCTTCATCGAAACCCATATGAGCAAAATGATGTGCAATTTTGATCACATCTTCCTGATAAACCATTACACCATAAGTGTCTTTGAGTTGCTCCTCAAATACTGGATGGAAATATTTGATTTTTGTCGGATCATTGTGTCTTTCCAGGTATTCCCTCATCATCCCTGACTGAGCTACTCCCGGTCTGATTATTGAACTGGCAGCTACTAAGGTTTCATAATTATCGCATTTCAACCTTCTCAGTAGTCCCCTCATAGCAGGACTTTCGATGTAAAAGCAACCAAGTGTTTTACCTTTGGAAAGCATTTCGTTGCACTTTTCATCCTGCTTAAATTTGTCAGTTTCAGTGATGTCTATTTCAATACCCTGATTTTCTTTTACCAACGCCACTGCATCTTTGATCGTACCGAGCCCTCTCTGGCTCAAAATATCGAGTTTTTGAAGATTGATTGATTCGGCGATGTACATGTCAATCTCACAAGTTGGAATTCCTTTTTGGTAGACATTCATCGTAGAATAATAGGAGATAGGTTTGTCACTAACGAATATCCCACACGAATGCATGGAATATTGATTGGGAAATCCTCTCAACATAGATCCATATCGATGAATCTTTCTAACCATCTCATTAGGCTCGTGTTTGTCGATGGTACTCCTGGTCAGGATATCAAGTTCAGCTTTTGGTAAGCCATAGACTTTTCCTAATTCCCTAATGGTAGAACGGTATTTGAAATCCGTGACTGTTCCGCAAAAGCCAGTGTGTTCTCTGCCAAATCTTTTGAAAATGTAAGCGATGATGTCATCTCTGTCTTTCCATGACCAGTCCAAATCGAAATCTGGCGGACTGGACCGGTTTGTATTTAAAAAACGAGAAAAGTACAGGTTGAGCTCAATCGGGTCTACTTCTGTAATTCTTAAGCAATAGGCTACAATACTATTGGCACCACTTCCTCTGCCAACATGGAAGTAACCGTGATTCATACTATACCTGACGATGTCCCATGTGGTGAGGAAATAACAGGCAAACTGTAATTTGTCAATAACTTCTAATTCCTCGAAAAGTCTTTTTTTCGCTATTTCGTCATTTGATGAATATCTTGATCGAAACCCTTCGGTTGCTAATGACTCCAAAAGCATTTTATCCTCATAAGCGCTTCCTGTAAAGGTTTTTTTGTTTTTAGGTACTTTGAAATCAAAGGTAAACTGACAGTTGCCGATGATTTTCTCTGTATTCCTTATAACATCAGGGTAAAGCTGATATTGCTCCCTGATTTTGCTGATGGGTAACATCAATTCATCACTGCTTGCGTATTCATGATCACCTAATCGGGAAAGGATGATGTTGTAATCAATACTTCTCAGCAGTTTATGCAACTGATACTGATCGTAATTTTGAAATGTAACCGGATGCAAGCAGACTAGCTTTTCCTTATTTTTCAAAATGGGATTATCATATTTTTGTAGATCAGTTGGCCTAATGCCAATGTATTCATGATCTGCCAGATTATCAGGAATGTTGGAAGTGGGGTAGATCGTGTAGGCGTGATTAAAGTCCGGGTTTTTGAGCGGTAATTCACTTTCTCCCAGGTTGAACCTGGTAATGAGTTCATTGATTTCTCTGAATCCTTCAGCATTTTGGGCCAGGGCGATGAAGAGCAGGTCACTACCCAACCGATATTCCATGCCAACAATCGGATGGATGCCTTCTTCCTCACAAGCTTTTATAAAATCAAATGCGCCGGTAGTGCAGTTGATATCTGTTAATGCCAGATACCTGACATCATTTACAACAGCATTTTGAACCAATTCTTCAACAGACATGGTGCCATATCTGAGGGAGTAGTATGAGTGACAGTTTAGATACATATTTGTTTAAAAATCTATTTCATCGAGTGAGAGTCCTACAGCGCGTTGTACCATTCTTGGGTTTTTATACCTAATTTTCAATTTATCCATTGCCTGATAGAGGTTGACCATTTTCTCATTATTCGTAAACAGATCGATCTGCTGGCTGCCGTAAACAAAATTGGATAGTTTTACTCCAATTAACCTGATGAGCATTCGCCTTTGATAGAGTTTATCAAAGAGCATGTGAGCTTTTGAAATCAGTAAATCATCGTTGGAAGTAAAAGAAACTTTGCACTGCATGGTTTCCGTGTCGCGGTTGGAATAGCGAATCCTTACCGAAACGGTAGAACATAAATAATTAGCCTCTCTCAACTGAAAAGCTACTTTTTCGATCATGGCGACTATAATCGATTTTAGCTCACTGATGTTTTGTGTATCCTGATCGAATGTTTTTTCAGTGCTAATGGATTTTTTGCTGTTATAGGGAAGGACCGGAGTAGAGTCGATTCCGTTGGCTTTTTTCCAGATGTTGATACCACTTTTGCCAAATAGTTCTTCCATTGACTCCATTGGAAGCTGTCTGAGTGTCTCAATGATTTTGATACTCATTCTTCGCAAAAGCTTGAAAGTTTTATCTCCTAAAGATGGAATATTTTTGATTGATTGAGGGTCCAGAAAAGGTTGAACCTGGGCTTTTTGAATTTGCAATCTGCCATTTGGTTTCGAAAAGTTAGTACACATTTTGGCAACCGTTTTGTTGATACTTAGCCCGAAAGACATAGGCAACCCGGTTTCATTATATACTTTTTTGACCAACTCTGATGTAAACTGATGTGAGCCATGAAATCTTTCCATTCCGGACATGTCCATGTAAAATTCATCTATTGATGCCCGTTCAAATAATGGTGCTTTTTCTGCGATTATTTTATTCACCGTATCTGAATACTCGCTGAAAAGATCAAAATCTCCTTGTAATACAATGGCGTCAGGACATAACTGCTTTGCATATCTGGTGGGCATGGCAGCCCTCACTCCAAATTGTCTGGCTTCATAAGAAGCGGAAGTGACAACTCCTCTGTTGCTTGAACCACCAATGAGTAATGGTTTACCTTTCAATTGAGGCATTTTTAATAAAGTACAGCTGACATAGAAAGCATCCATATCCATGTGGACTATTTGTCTATCCATAAGAAGAATCGGTTAAATGCTTACCCGTCGATCTAGGTAATAGTTTGTTTTATGTTTAGAACAGTAGTGTGTATCTACTCACACAAAATAACAATAATATTAGTATAAATACTATTAAAAATAGCAATTTTTTTGCTTTTGCTAATAGATTTGGTTTTGATGTAGTCTTGAAGTGTGTTGTTGGCAACAATACCAACAACAGAAAACGGTAACGATACTAACAATACAAATGCAAGCGGATGCTTGCATTAGGCTAGTTACAATTCGATGCTTGTAATTAAATGTCTCAATTGGACGCTTAAAACAGGTTCACACATTAAGTGTGTTGTTGGTAACAATACTAACAACAGAAAATGGTAACGATACTAACAATGCAAATGCAAGCGGACGCTTGCTTTAGGGTGATTGCTTTGCTGCAGCTTTCACCTTCAGTAAACTTATGGTGAACAAAGCGCAATGACGTTTATACAGTATTTTTATGCTTTATAAAAGCATCATTTACTTCCAATTACACTTCAATTACTACTTCTACATCAAATCCCAATTTCCACCCAATACCTGATCGATTTTGGTCGTTTGCCAGCTGCTTAGATGATCTTTGATCATTGGCGTACTAGTAGTTTTATAAGTCCTGACCAGCTTCATCTCAGTAGGGATTTCATCTTTTACCTGTTCCTTCAGGATTTTTTTCAATTCAGCAATATCATCTGAAGGTTTAGGACAGGGAACGCTGATTACTTGTATCCGGTGCCTGATTGTCTTACTTTTCTGGTCTTTGTAAACCTGTTTTTTACTGGCTGTTTCCCATACGTGTAAACCTGATTCTTTGGCCAATAGCTGTCTGGCGGCAAATCCTGTCACCAGCATCTGTACTCTGAACTGTTGTTCTGTATCTTTCAAGATGTATCGGATAGTCATTCTTCTGTTCTGAGCCCATCTCTGATAGATTCTGAGTTGGTTTTCAAAATGCTCCAGCATAGTTGGCTTACTCTTATCTTCTTCGTTTGCTTCAAGCGTCAGAAAGCATTCCTGATATTCATTGTCAACATATGCGTTAATGGCCTGTTTTAACAATCTTAATCGATTGGCGATTCGCTGCAATAGCTCAGCAGGATATTCCAACCTTAGCTTTTCTGTGTCAGATATCCTTTCCATCAACGATTGGAGGTTACTATAGCTATGCATAAACCGATCAATGAATTCCACATCGCTCATCACTTCAAATCTCTCCGGATCCGACCAAAATTCAGGAACAGCCATTTGCAACATCAACTCTTCCTTTATTTTTTCAAGGTCTTTTTGTTTTAGCAGTTCAGTAAGTATCTCCCATTCCTTCCGGATGACTTCTTTTTCCCTTAGCTTACCTTTCGGATCCAGGATGATCTGTTCCAATGTCAGGTTCTCTGCTTTCTTTTGTTCTGACTCGGCTTTTTTTGCTTGCTGCTTCCAATCAATATGAGGTGTTTCCGGGTCAACGAAATCCACTTTCAATTTACCCTGATGCTCCCTGACAAAAAGAAACTGATCTCCTTTCGGAAAATTGTGATTAACGATGGTGATGGCCAATGGTGCCAGCAAAAGTTCTTCGATCGCGCGCTTCATAGGTCGGGCACCCATTTCAGGATCATATCCATGTTCCATTAATAAGTTGATCGCAGATTCATCCCACTCTACTTCCCATCTTCTTTGTCTGAACCCTCGGCGCTGCAATACCTTTTTTAATTCGATTTTCAGAATCTTTCGAATGGTGTTAGCACCCAGAGGATTGAAACAGATGATTCGATCTATTCGATTGAGAAACTCCATTCGGAAAGTCTGTTGCAATGACTTGATGATAGAATTGTTCAATGTTGTGATGGCATCTTCATTTTCCCCAAATCCAATTCTGGGAGGAAGTTTATCACTGGCCCCCGTGTTTGAAGTCAGTATGATGATCGTATTCCTAAAATCTACAACACTGCCCTGATCGTCTGTCAGTCTGCCATCATCAAAAACCTGTAAAAACAGATCCCAAATTCGCTGATGGGATTTTTCAAACTCATCTAACAAGACAACAGAGAATGGTTGTTTCCTGACCTGGCTGACAAGTGATTCAACTTCATTATTGGGTGAATAGCCTCCTGTTATCCGAATCAGGTCATCAGCGGTTTGAAATTCACTCATATCCAGCCTGATCATCCGGTCTTCTGCACCAAAAAGATAATTGACCAATGTCTTGGCGACTTCTGTTTTACCTGTACCGGTTGGGCCTACAAAAAGAAATACACCTAATGGCCGCTGAGGATCGGTCAAACCCGCTTTCACCATCGCAATCCTTTCAATGATGTGTTTTACAGCTTCCGGCTGACCGATAATTCGTTCATTAAAGGCTTTTTCCAATTCATCCAATGCCAGTCGTTGCTGATCATCTAATAACTCTTCAGGAAAGCCTGTAATTTGTGATAAGGTTGTTATAAAATGGGCATAGGTAACACCACCAGCCGGTGCATTGCCATCAAGGTAAGCATTGGTTGCCTTCAGGAAATCAAATAGAAGTCCGGGTTCTTCCTGTGTGGGAAGGTATTGTCGGGCCAGTTCGCCTACGTCATTGATGAGTGATGGTTTTACATTCCCCCACAGTTTTTTATTCGGGTGGTTTTGTGCCCATAAAAATGCCAGCTCATCCGATTGCTGCACATTTAAAGGATCAAGCATCAATTGCTGTAGAGTGTTCCTCAGTACTGGTTTCTTTTGAATAACCTTTTCATAGTGACTACTTTGTGATTCGCCTAAAACCAGAATTTCTCCCGTAGTAATTGCAGGAATTATCTGATCCATAATACCCAGTGGATTCAGATTTGTTCTTCCTACATAGTAGGTTTCATGAAAATCTGGGATTACCCAAAGTGTATTTTTCCCTTGTTTCAATTCGTAAATGACATTTTTTACCTGCTGCTCTAATTCACCAATATATTTCTGGCCTGCCATGATTTCTGATGCAGAAGCAACAAATATGGTCCAGTTTTGTCTGTGTAATTCCAGGCATACAGCATCAGTGATTGTTGATTTTCCAACACCGTGTTCCCCCGTCAAAACGACTGATTTACTTTGCTTCTGATTCAGGGTTTTAAGTACTTTTCTAACAATTCCCTTACAGGATTCATCTAAAACGATGGTTGGTGAATAGTCTTGCTTGCTCCAAATTTTTCCAATGCCCTGTAAAAAGTTTTCATTCATGAATTACTGTGTTTAGAAAGTGATCTGAACTGATTGAATAATCTATGATTTTAAATGACTGTCTAAATTAACATAACCTGCTGAAAAGTTAGAATGGTAACGAAGTAAATAATAAATGTAATCGTACCGGTTCAAACCGTAAATGAGTTCAATTAATATTTAAATAGTTCGCCTTTCAATGCTGAAGCGGTCAATCGATTGGATTTGCATACAATTAATTGAAAAAATAGCGTTTAGGCTGTAAATCTATTATTAGCTATATCAGTGGCTAATTCATGATAAACCTAACCAACATGAAAACACTCACCTGCATATTTTTCTGTTTGCTGATTGTTCAATCACTTGTGATTGCTCAGAAGAAGAAGATATTCAAAAAAGAGACGCTTTATAAAATTGAAACTACTGAAAGAAAGACCTATTATGTGAAAATCATTGAGTTTGAAAAAGAGGTAATCAAAGTAGCAGATGAAGTGGGTAGTTCTTTCACTATTCCAATGAAAAGCATTTATAGTTTCAGGGAATTTAAAGCTGGTAAACGCAAGTCTGACAGTTTCAACGGAACTGACCTTTCACATTATTTCTTTTCTGCTCCGGCCATTAATCTCAAAGCAAAAGAATCTGTTTTGTCTTTTCAGGTGCCACTGTATTTTAGCTATACCTATGGGGTGACAGACAAGGTTTCGATAGAGGCAGGAAGCAGTCCATTGGGATTTTTGGTAAATCAGCCTGCATTTTTCCTGGCTTCAAAAATAAACCTGGTGGCGAAAGACAATTTTCACTTAGGAATAGCTGCCAGTTATCTGACAGTTCTGGCAGACGGTTCGATTCCATCGGCCAGTGTTCTGCTTTCTGAAGTAAAAGCTACTTTTGGTAGTTTGTATAAAAACCTGACGCTTAGCCTTTCAGTACCTTCCTCCTTTGGCGCAGCGGAGTTTAATTCGCCTGTAGTTTCACTTTCTGGCCAATGGTATCTCGGACTGAAAACGTCGCTTGTATACGAACTTTATTATGCTGATGTCATCAGACTTTTCAATAACGAAAATGTTGATAGTGTAACTAGTTTACTGTATGGACTAAGAACCAGAAAAAGAAGACATTCATTTGACTTTGGTGTCGGTTTATTCAGGTCGAGGATCATCAATTCCTCCAATCAGATGATGACGGCTTTCTATCCCTATGTCAATTATAATCTGGATTTGAAATGATACAGCAGATCAATAATAGTATCCAGCACAAAGGATGATTCTTTAAATAATTCCACTACTTTTATGGAATTCATGCAATGGTTGCATCTTAATGTTGAGACCTGTTGATCACCATTATCACGGTTGATATTGTATGGTTTGGTTTCGCTAATAAGTATTTAACTCCCTGAATCATGAGTAAGACGCTAATTTTTATCGGTACGCTGTTCTATTTACTATTATTTAATAATATAAATTCTTTAAATCCTATGCCTCCATATGATTATGACAATGCCTGGAAACAGGTTGATCAGTTTGAAAGTAAACAACTTCCTCAATCAGCCCTGAAGGTGGTAGACGAAATTTACCAGGCTGCTAAACAGGAAAACAATTCGGGGCAGTTTATAAAGGCGATCATTCATCAACTTAAATTTGTCGACTACAAAGAGGAAAATGCTTTTATTAAAAACCTCGACCGACTGAAAAACGAAGCTGAAACCGCAACTTTCCCTGCTAAACCCATTCTGCATTCCATGTTGGCTGAAATGTATTGGCAGTATTATCAAAATAACCGATACAGATTTCTGAAAAGAAGTGAAACGTTAGAGTTTGACGATTCGGAAATTGAAACCTGGAGTCTGGTAAAAATTGTGAAGGAAACACAGAACCAATACAGCCAAAGCCTGGCATTCGCCGAACAGAGTAAAAAGGAAGCCATTAGTGATTTTGAAGAAATCTATGTCAGAGGCAATGACCTGGGAATGAAATATCAGTCTACCTTGTTTGACTTTCTGGCCAACAGAGCGGTGAAGTTTTATGAGTCTCAGGAACCTGGTCTTACCAAACCCGATTACTTTTTTACCCTAGACAGAGAAGAATATTTGGCTGAGGCCAATGCATTTACGAAGCTACAGCTGTCGACCAAAGATGAGCTTTCGATGAAGTTCAAAGCATTGAAAATTTATCAGGATCTTACAAAGTTTCATTTAGATGATGATGACCCGGGTGCTTTAACTGACCTGGAATTGAAACGACTGAAGTTTGTGAAAAGTCACCTGACGCTTCCAAATGCAAATACATTGTACAGGAAATCATTGGAATCACTGGAAAAACAAGTGATCAATCATCCCGTTTCAGGACTTGTGACATTACAACTGGCTGAAACCTACAGGGAATCTGCTGCCCTTTACAAACCTCTCAATTCTGATGAGCATAAATGGGATCTCAAAAAAGCGGTGAAACTGTGTGATTTAGCGATAGAACGATTTCCTGAATCGGATGGTGCCAACGCCTGCTATAATCTCAAGCAGGAAATTAACAGCAAGAGTATTTCAGCGACTATTGAAGAACAGAATGTTCCGGATAAACCGTTTAGAGCACTGGTAAAATATCAGAATATTAATCAACTCTATTATCGCATCATTAAAACAGATAGAAACAGTGTTGATTCATTGCGGGAAAAGCTTGAAAAGAAATATGATATCGACAGGGAAGAGGAATTTATCAAATATTTTGTTGCTCAGACACCCGTTCAATCAGGTAATTATCAACTGGAAAGTGATGGCGACTATCAGATGCATGGGGTAGAGGTAAAACTAGATGCTTTAGCAGCGGGAGAGTATATGGTATTATTCAGCCATGATCAAGGTTTTGTCACGGATAAAAATGGAATGGCCTATGCTTTTACAGTAATCAGTGATATTAGTTATATCCATCGAAACAGTAAAAAGGGAGAAACAGAATTTTATGTTTTAAGCCGATCGACGGGAGAGCCAATCTCATGCGTCAACCTGAAAGTGATGGCTAAAGAGTGGAATTATAAAAAGCGGAAAAATACAATCATTAACATCGATAAGCTCACAACCGATGAAGAGGGTTTTGCCAAACTGAAATATATCAATAAGAGCAACCGAAGCAACTTCTTTGTGGATTTTAGCAAAGGTGATGATTTTATCAGTACACAATCTGTTGATAGTTATCGTAGCTGGGGAGGTGAGTTAAGTCAGTGGTTTCAAAATGAATATGACAAAGACTTACAGACTTTCTTCTTCCTGGATAGGGCTATCTACCGTCCCGGGCAAACGATTTACTTCAAGGGTTTGATCATTGATCCGGATAAGAAAAAACCAAGAATCAGAACGTTTTACAAAACGACTATTAAGCTGATGGATGTGAATTATCAGCAACAAGGAAGTGTTGAAGTGACCACCAATGAGTTCGGCTCCTTTAGCGGTAGTTTTACAGCTCCTGCCAATGGATTGACCGGACAGATGCATCTGACCAACGATGATGGTAGCGGGGATACTTATTTCAGGGTAGAGGAATATAAGCGACCGAAGTTTTATGTAGGTTTTAATCCTGTTGAAGGAGAGTTTAAACTGAATGAAGAAATCAACGTGGAAGGGTTTGCCACTGCGTATTCCGGCGCTCAGATTGATGGAGCTAAGGTGCAATACAGAGTTGTAAGGAGGGCAAACTTCCCATTTTGGTGGTGGTGCTTCAGAGGCTATTATCCGAGTTCTCCGGAGATGGAAATTAGCAGTGGAGCGACACAAACTGATGAAAACGGTAAGTTTAAGGTTGCTTTCAATGCTTTGCCAGACCTGAGTGTCGATCCCGAATCTGATCCCACTTTTACTTATACTGTTTATGCAGATGTTACCGATATCAATGGTGAGACGCATAGCTCGTCCACTTTCACTGCTGTAGGCTATAAGTCTCTTAGAGTAGGGGTGACCATCGGAAATATAGATCAGGATGAGTTGAAATCAGATCAGGTTTTTCCCATTCAAACCGTGAGCCAGTCAGGTCAGTTTTTACCAGCCAACGGAACTATCAAAATTTATCAATTAAAAATGCCTGATAAGGCTTTTCGTAAAAGACTGTGGGAACAAGCAGACAGAACACTTTATTCGAAGGAGGAATATTATGAACTGTTTCCTAATGATCAGTATCAGGATGAAGCCAATCAATATCGATGGGAGCGAGGGAAGGAAGTATTTACAACGAATTTCGACACTGAGGTTGAAAGGAGTTTTCAAATTAAAGGTCTGAAATCTTGGAAAAGTGGTCTTTATGTCCTGGAAATCAGATCAAAAGATAAAGAAGGTAATGAGGTGAAGGAGCAATCCTACTTCGAAGTGATGTCAGGAACTGAAAAAAAGATCGCTATTCCTACCGTTTCTTATTATCAGGCAGGAAAGCTAACTGCCGAGCCTGGCGAAACAGCTTCTTTCTATATAGGTACTTCAGAGAAGCATGTGCAATTACTATATGAGTTGGAACATGATGGAGTGATCGTTGAGAAGAAATGGCTGAAGCTTAAAAACGAGAAAACCAAAATTGATATTCCCGTCATTGAATCTTACAGGGGAGATGTAATTGCTCACTATGCTTTTGTAAGAGATAACAGACTTTATGCCAGGCAAGTGACTCTATCAGTACCATATTCGAATAAAAAACTGGATGTTTCTTTTGAGACTTTTAGAGATAAGCTTCAACCAGGTGAAAAAGAGCAGTGGAAGATCATAGTGAAAGGCAAAAATGCGGAGCAAAAAGCTGCTGAGATGGTCGCGACTTTATATGATAAGTCGCTGGACGAGTTCAATGCCAATAGTTTTTATGCCAGCTTTTACGGTTATAACAATAGTGTGTTGGGCTGGCAAAGCCAGAATGGTTTTACTGTTGATAATCTAACAACATACACAGATGAATGGAATTGGTATGAAAAAAGATCTGTTGAAACGCCTTATTATCCTTACTTCAACTGGTTTGGCTATAATTATTACAGTACCGATCGCAGGTTATTTGCGACAGCCTCAGTAGCAAGATCATCGGGAATGAGGAAAAAAAGTGCTGCTGCACCAATGGAGATTACCGAAAGTTTGGATGTAGAAGAAATGGCAATGGTTGAGGAAGATTCATTTGGAATGATTGGGGAAGGTGATGCAGCTTCCGCTAAAAATGAAGATGTAAAAGAACAGACTACTGATCAAACAGCAGATGAGACTGATTTTTCGAATGTAAAAGTCAGGACTAATTTCAATGAAACTGCCTTCTTTTATCCCAATTTGAAAACCAATGAAAAGGGTGAAATCGTTATTGACTTCACAATTCCTGAGGCTTTGACTACCTGGAAGATGCTGGGTTTTGCTCACACCAAAGACCTGCAATCAGGGTATGCCTATAATGAGCTGGTTACACAAAAGGAACTGATGGTTGTGCCTAATCAGCCACGATTTTTCAGGGAAAATGACCAAATGATTTTCTCTGCCAAAATCAGCAGTCTGGTTGATAAAGGATTATCAGGAAATGCACAATTGGAGTTTTTCGATGCTTTGACGATGAAGCCAGTCGATGACCTGATGAAGAACGAACAAAAGAATCAGTCTTTTGAGTTGAAGCCTAAGCAAAGTACTAATCTTGAATGGGCGATTGAAATACCGGAGGGGTTACAGGCAATTACTTATCGAATTGTAGCCAAAGCAGAAAACTTTTCCGATGGTGAAGAGATGACGCTTCCTGTAGTAACCAATCGGATGTTGGTGACGGAGAGCCTGCCATTACCGATCAGAGGTAAACAAACAAAAGAATTCAGGTTTGATAAACTGGCTGACAATCAATCGGAAACACTACGCAATCATCGCTATACATTGGAGTTTACTTCCAATCCGGCCTGGTATGCGATTCAGTCATTGCCCTACCTAATGGAATATCCATACGATTGCATTGAACAGACTTTTAGTAAATTTTATGCGAATAGTATGGCAACTCATATTGCTAATTCCAACCCGAAAATAAAAAGGGTGTTTGATACCTGGAGGGACATTCAGCCAGATGCTTTATTATCTAATCTGGAAAAGAATCAGGAGTTGAAATCAGCTTTGCTGGAAGAAACGCCATGGGTTTTGAATGCAAAAGATGAAAGTCAGCGAAAGCGAAATGTAGGTCTGCTTTTTGATCTCAATAACATGTCATTGAAGCTTAAAAAATCCCTTAACAAACTCATCAAAGCACAGACTTCTAACGGTGGTTTTAGCTGGTTCCCGGGAATGCCGGAAGACCGCTATATGACGCAATATGTGATCACCGGAATGGGACACCTCGATCATTTAGGAGTTCAATCGTTGCGAGATGACAATCGTACCTGGCAAATGATTACGAAAGGTATTGCCTTTCTTGACCGGGAAATCAAAGAGGACCATGACCGACTGCTGAGGTTGGAAAAGCAAGGCAAAATCAAAATGAGTGAAAGACATTTATCCAATGTTCATTTTCAGTATTTGTATATGAGAAGCTTCTTTAAAGATGTGAAGATGACTCCAACCATAAAGACCGCTTTTGATTATTACCTCGGTCAGGCAAAGACGTACTGGACTGATAATGCGCTATCAGTGCAGGGAATGGCTTGTTTAGCCCTTCACCGATTTGGTGAACAATCAGCGACTGCTGATATGATTCGTTCCTTTAATGAAAGGGCTCTGGAATCTGACGAATTTGGCAAATACTGGAAAAATGAAAGAGGCTATTTCTGGTATCAGGCTCCCATTGAAACACAGGCACTGATGATCGAAGTGTATGAGGAGGTTGCAAAAGATAAGAAAGCTGTTGAAAGTCTGAAAGTTTGGTTGCTCAAACAAAAGCAAACGCAGGATTGGGGAACAACAAAAGCAACCGTGAAGGCCTGTTATGCCTTATTGCTGAATGGTTCTGATGCGTTGGCGAGTTCGGAATTGGTGGCAGTGACCGTAGGTGATGAGCAAATTGATCCTACCAAGCGTGATGATACAAAAGTAGAAGCAGGGACTGGCTATTTTAAAACTGCCTGGCAAGCAGGAGAGATCACTGAAAATATGGGCACTATCAAAGTTGAGAAAAAAGATGATGGAGTAGCCTGGGGAGCAGTTTACTGGCAGTATTTTGAGCAGTTGGATAAGATAACGCCAGCTAAGACGCCTTTGAAGATCAAAAAAGATTTGTTTATTCAGAAGAATACCGATAGAGGTCCGGTCATTACACCAGTTGATGATCAATCGGCTTTTCAAATTGGTGACCTGGTAAAGGTGAGGCTTGAAATACGGGTTGACCGAAATATGGAATATGTCCACTTAAAAGACATGAGAGCTGCTGCTTTTGAACCTGTTTCGACTCTTTCGACGAGTAAATATCAGGATGGTTTGTACTATTATGAAAGTCCCAGAGACCTGGCAACTAACTTCTTTATGGGGTATCTTCCGAAAGGGACTTATGTTTTTGAATATGACCTGAGAGCTTCTCAGAAGGGAGATTTCTCAAATGGCATCACTACGATTCAGTGTATGTATGCCCCTGAGTTTACAAGTCATTCCCAAGGTATTAGGGTGAAAGTGGAGTGAGTCATTTCAAAAATGAAAGTTGACATTTACCTTAATTGCAAGCTGGTGCTTACAATAGTTTGAGAAACAAGAAAATCAACATCTATCTCGGACAAATGATTGAGATAGATGTTATACACTATTCAGTAACCTCTATCTGAATATCTCTGCATCGGGGTAGAAGGTGCCCCAGGCAAACCAAAAACCCATGTATGATGTGGTATTTTCTAACTGTTGGCCTGCTCTTGGTCCTGAGATAGCATTGCCA
The DNA here is from genome assembly GCA_038525605.1 of Bacteroidota bacterium. Classification (GTDB taxonomy): domain Bacteria; phylum Bacteroidota; class Bacteroidia; order Cytophagales; family Cyclobacteriaceae; genus JANSWY01. The sequence continues at coordinate 1,985 of JBCBHL010000095.1, read as the reverse complement.
AATATATTCCAGATATTTCCTTCATTATCTGTCAGCAATCCTTCACCATTGGTGACAATTTGAAAGCTGAGGTTTTCAGCCTGTTCATCATTTAGATAAAATGAGTTAATGAAATTTCTTTCAGCACTGCCAACAATGAGGAGCTTTTGCCCTTTGAATTCATCAGTAATAGTAGTTTCCTGAAAGAAAGATTCCAATCTGTAGACTTTGGCCTGACCATCAATAATTACCCCATGAACTCTCTCTTTCCTTCTTAGGCGATCATCATCAACCGATATTGGGAATAAAAGATTATCATCATTACTGAGGTAATCACCATAAGGATAAACACCATATGACCTGTCAAAACCTGTATTTCTGGAAAGGACTAATGTTTCAGGGTACATTGATAACCAGGTAGACCAGGTGGTTTCTATCATGGGCACTATTTCAACATCTTCATCTCTTAACTCACCGTTGACTGATGCCAGCAACATTTGAGACCAGTTGCTATCAGTGGATCGATCAAATGGAATCAGGTTGGTGTTGTATAACAATCCGGAAACGCCAAAGGTAGTTTTAGCCCCATTGATCATTCTGTTCCATCCGATTCCGGTTCCCGTCAACGGGCAGTAGGTCACAGCAAAAGACTGATCATTTAAATCCTGGTTCACAATTTCATGCCAGTCAAGAATATCATGTGGGTAAGCAACAGCCGTGGTGCCATCAAAATAGCCAATAACCAACTGATCGTCAGTAATTGTGTTTACTTCTGAGTTGGGTAATAATTGAGGGTTGTCGATCGCGGGAATTCCATCTCTTCCGGGTCCGCCATCAAAGACTTCATTGACAGGAATAGACCATTCACCATCGATGGAGGATGTATCTATTTCCGGTTGATCAAGACAACTTTGTAGAGATAAGGTAAGCATTAAAATTATGAGGATATTGTATTTCATAGATTAGTAGATTTATTCAGTTTGAAGAATACTCCTAAAGTGATTCGATTAGTCGGGGTGAGTTGAGTATTATTGACAAAGCTCATCAGTGGTAATTCCAAAGATATGTTAGCAGATAATTTTGTGCTGAGTATTGTTGAAACCTGAGGAGTGATGAACAGCCATTCACCACCGGTAGCTTCGATCTCAGTGCCATTGTTCGTGTCTCTGGTTGCCAATCGATAACGAAATGATAAGGAGGTATCTATTAATAAGGATGAAAAGAGTGTATGCCTATCGGTGATACCTGCGATTAATTGAAATTCATTGCCAAATTCATACCTGATGGAACCCAGGTAGTCGTTATTTGCTCCTGTGGCTCTTAGTGCCGAAGTGATAAATAAGGAAGTCGTAGGTCGTGTTGCTAACGAAAATATATAGTTGGACCAGAGTACCAAGTCCCACGAACCGCTTCCTGGCTGTAAGTCGGCAGGCAAAGCCAGACCATTTGTACTTCTTTTATCTGTGCTGCCAGTTGGTAATTTGGGTCCAATGCCTACTTGCCAGTTGCTGAAAGTGCTTTTAGAAAGGAGGTTATATTTCAACAGGATTACTGCATCGCCCAAACCTCTCGTGACAGTTTGATTATTGCCAAAGGCGGTGAAAATAGTCCTTTGCTGTTCCACCAAAGAGATGAACACATCCAGTGAGAGCTTATCTGTAAGGCCATAACCAGTTTCTAACAGGACTGAATTGGTTACTCTTTCCCTAAGTCTGTCATTGAGGGTTTCATTACCTGTTTTGAGTGTCCTGAGAACATTGTTATCAAAGTTCAGAGAAAATTGCCAATTGCCTTTGTCTGAGGCTGGGAGACCGATATTGGCTGATAGTGGAACACCACCCGAACAGCAGGTCTGGGCTGAAGCGAAATCAATCGATAAAAAGACTAGCGCAAGCGTGATGATAAAACTACGGATCGGCATAGTATTTTAACATTACTATGGTGTGCTTAGTGCATTTGAATTCGTCAAATTGGAGACAAATGAAACAGGTTATTGATGGTTGTAA